>NZ_WJWX01000040.1:0-14476 GCF_009661015.1 Brevundimonas sp. SPF441
AGCCCCCGCCGGCCCGCCCGCCGTCCTGCTGCCCGAGGCGGAGCGGAAGCCCTTGCCTCAGCCGGGCGCCGAGGTCGCACCCGTGACGCCGACCGTCGCCGACTTCCGCCTGGACAACGGCCTGCGCGTCTTGGTCGCCCCGACCGACGGCGTGCCGCTGGTCTCGGCCCGCCTCAGCTTCGACGCCGGTTCGTCCGATGATCCGACGGGCAAGGCTGGCGTCGCCGCCATGACCGCCGCCCTTCTGACCCAGGGCACCAAGACCAAAACCGCGCCCGAAATCGCCACCCAGATCGAACAGTTGGGCGCCAGCGTGGGCGCATCGGCCGGGGTCGATTTCTCGAACGTCTACGCCAACGCGCCGTCGAACGCCTTCCCGGCGACCGTCGCCCTGATGGCGGATCTGGTGAAGAACCCGACCTTCGCCGGCGAAGAGCTTGAACGTCAGCAGGCCCAGACCCTGGACGGCCTGCGCGTCGCCCTCAGCCAGCCGGCGTCCATCGCCGGCATGACGG
Source organism: Brevundimonas sp. SPF441 (assembly GCF_009661015.1). Classification (NCBI taxonomy): domain Bacteria; kingdom Pseudomonadati; phylum Pseudomonadota; class Alphaproteobacteria; order Caulobacterales; family Caulobacteraceae; genus Brevundimonas; species Brevundimonas sp. SPF441. Next base: position 516 of record NZ_WJWX01000040.1, read on the forward strand.
TCGGCCGCGTCATCTACGGCGACGCCCCCTATGGCGCGACGATCACCCAGCAGACGGTCCCGGCCATCACGGCGGCCGACGTCGCCGCCTTCCACGCCGCCCGCTACCGGCCGTCGGACGCGACCCTGGTCTTCTCGGGCGACATCACGCCGGCCGCCGCCCGCGCCCTGGCGCAACAGGCGTTCGGCGACTGGCGCCCGGTCGGCGCGGCCCCGGCCGCTGCGACCAATCCGGCCGGCCAGCCCCTGGCGCCGCGCATCGTCGTGGTGAACCAACCCGGCGCCGGTCAGGCCGCGGTCGTCGCCGCCGTTCGCGGCGTGTCGCGCACCGATGCGGACTTCTTCCCGCTGACGGTCGGCAACACCCTGTTGGGCGGCGGCTTCTCGTCGCGCCTGAATCAGGAGATCCGCATCAAGCGCGGTCTGTCCTACGGCGCCTCGTCGTCGCTGGGCGCACGGGCGGATGCGGGCCTGTTCACGGCCTCGACCCAGACCAAGAACGAGACCGCCGACGAGGTCGCCGATCTGATCCTGGCCGAGATCGCCAAGCTGGGAACCGAGACCCCGACCCAGGCCGATCTGGCCCCGCGCCGCGCCACCCTGATCGGCGGCTTCGGCCGCTCGCTGGAGACGGTGGACGGCCTGGGCGCCCTGGTCGCCAACCTGGCGCTCTATGATCTGCCGATGAGCGATCTGGCCGACTACGCCGGCCGGGTCCGCGCCGTCACGCCCGAACAGGTCGAGGCCGCCTTCGCCGAACACCTGCCGGTCAACCGCGCCAGCCTGGTCATCGTCGGCGATGGCTCCAAGTTTCTGGACGATCTGCGCGCCAAACACCCGAACCTCGAAGTCATCGAGGCGGGCGCCCTGAACCTGAACACCGGCTCGCTGAAGTAAGGCCGGATCGGCAAGCCCCCTCCTTCCCCTGGCGGCGAAGGAGGGGGTCGGCCGCCAGCCGTCCTATTTTCAGGACCGAAGTCGTCTCTTTTCAGGGACTTTCGGGCCGCCCTCGACAATCATCCATACGGGCTTCGATTGGGGATATGATCCATCCCCGATCTTTGACATCGCGATCCCCACGCCGAGCCCTTGGCTCTCAAGGCCGGGCCCGACCTGCATCAACAATTGCACACGTCCAATTCGAGTGCAGATTTATCCAAACGATTTCCGTCCTTTGCCGCCGAATTGCACGCCATTGCACCTTTTTCGCCGCGTGCAATTTCTGTCCGCTAGACCGACAGACACACCACCTGGGCCACGCGCAGGTCGCGCCTCAGCCGGTTGGACACCTGGCCGTAATCCTCGGTCGTGATGGTCTGGCCGCGCGCGTCGTCGGCCGGCGTCTGTTCGCCGCGAATGGCCGGCCCGAACGTCTCCGGCGCCGTCGTATAGATCCGGCCCCGTCTCGGCGCCTCGGCGATGGTGACGCCCACGACGCGGCCCTGCGCATCCAGGGCCGGCGCGCCGGACAGACCCGACAATGTGCCCTCAAGCCCGTTGGTGCGCCCGACCTCGGCCCAGGACAGCACCGGCTCGTCGCGCGCGCCGCGCCCGAAGACCTTCAAGTTCTCGCGCCCCAGCAGGCGTGACGTCACCTCGCCAGGCCGGCCTTGAGGAAAGCCCGGATGGAAGGCGCGCTGACCCTTGCGCAGCGGCGCCTCGACCGCGACCGGCAGGGCCGCCGGCCCGCCGTCGGTGATCAGCAAGGCGACGTCGGCGCGCGGCGCCAGACGGACATCGGCCGCGACCGCCCGCCCCTCGCCGACCACCAGCGCCGGCTTGCGGCACCCCTCGACGACATGGCGCGCCGTCACCCAGCGCCCCCGTCCTGCGATGGAGAAGGCCGTGCCCGACGACGGCTTGAACGGCGCCTCGCCCGCATCGACGGTGACGGCGGCGTCAAAGGGGGTGATGGGGCCTAACAGCGCGCCCTCGGCGACATCAGCGCCGGCCTCAGGGACCGGCGGCGCATCGGCGTTCTCGCGTCGCCCCAGGGACACCGCCAGAAACACGGCCGCCACCGCTCCGTAGATGGCCCAGTCCGGCAGGCGGGGAAACTGCATCGCTCCGGCCGATCAGCCGGTCAGCGCGGCGGACAGGATCACGGCCGTCGCCAGCTTGGCGCCCAGCAGCACCACCGCCGCCGAAATCTCGCCGTGGCGGATCCGCTCGGGCAGGCCCGTCAGCAGCAGGTCCACGACCCGGAAGGCCAGAAGCTGCAGCACCACGGTCGCCACGCCCCAGATGGCGATGTCGCGCACCGAGGTCGACACCGACAGCGATACCGCCAGCGGCACGGCCAACCCCACCAGAATGCCGGCGAAGGCGATGGCGGCGGCGACATTGCCCTGACGGATCAGGGCGACCTCCTTCCACGGCGTCAGCAGGGCATAGACCGTCGCCCCCGCCGCGAGCAGCAGCAGGGTCACGATCAGGTGCATCACCATGACCGGGAAGCCCGAGGCGAAAGCCTGCACCTCGGCGCTTGAAAGGACGTTCGACAAGGAGGGGTCCATGCCCAGACGCCTTGCCCGATTGTCGCCCCAATCCGCAAGCGCGCCGGGGACACACTGCGTGACATTATGTGTCCGAAGGTTGTGTCCTCTCCTCAAAAGAGGACATGAGCATCACGCCGCTGCCTGCTCCGCCTTCCTAAGCGCGCTGGCCCTGACCTTCTCGCTTTCGGACTTCAGCTGACCGCAGGCGGCCAGGATGTCGCGGCCGCGGGGGGTGCGGATGGGTGACGCGTATCCGGCCTTGTTCAGGATGGCGGCGAAGCGCTCGATCGTCTTCCAGTCCGAGCATTCGTATTCGACGCCGGGCCAGGGATTGAACGGGATCAGATTGATCTTGGCCGGAATGCCCTCGATCAGCTTCAACAGGGCGCGCGCCTCTTCGGGGCTGTCGTTGACGCCCTTCAGCATGACGTATTCGAACGTCACCCGACGCGCGTTCGACAGGCCCGGATAGGCCCGGATCGCCGCCATCAGCTGGTCCAGCGGATACTTCTTGTTCAGCGGCACCAGGACATCGCGCAAAGCGTCGTTGGTGGCGTGCAGGCTGATGGCCAGCATCGCCGCCGTCCGGTCGCCCAGGGCCTGAAGCTGCGGCACCACGCCCGAGGTCGAGACCGTGATCCGACGGCGCGACAGGGCGATGCCCTCGTTGTCCGAGATGATGTCGATGGCGTCGGCGACGTGATCCAGATTGTAGAGCGGCTCGCCCATCCCCATGAAGACGATGTTGGACAGGCGACGGTCTTCCTTGGGCGACGGCCATTCCTCCAGATCGTCGCGGGCGACCTGGACCTGGGCCACGATCTCGGCGGCGGTCAGGTTGCGGACCAGCTTTTGCGTGCCGGTATGGCAAAAGGTGCAGTTCAGGGTGCAGCCGACCTGGCTGGACACGCACAGGGCGCCGGCCCGGCCCACGTCGGGAATATAGACTGTTTCGATCTCGATGCCCGGCGCGGTGCGGATAAGCCATTTGCGCGTGCCGTCCTTGGACACCTGGCGCTCGACGACCTCGGGGCGGGCCAGGGTGAAATGCTCGGCCAGCTTGGCCTGCATATCCTTGGCGACATTGCTCATGGCCGAAAATTCGGTCACGCCATAGTGGTGGATCCAGCTCCACACCTGGCTGGCGCGCATCTTGGCCTTCTCGGGCGGACAGACGTTCGCGTCGATCAGGGCCTGGCGCAGGCCGGCGCGCGTCAGACCGCTGAGGTTGACGGGCGCCTTAACGGCGGGCGCGTTAGAGACGCGCGAAAGATCGAGCGTGATGCTCAAGGCGGCGATCCTGCGTGAGGTTGAGCCGGCCTATATAGCACGGATCCCGGCGATTGCATGGCCGGGGCAGATTCGACCGCCCTAGAGGCCCACGTCCCAGACGCCGGCGTCGCGCATCCGGGTCTCGCGCGCCTCCTCGGCCCGACCGCCGATGTCCTTGGCCATGCTGCGGATCGCGGTCGAGACGGTGGTCTTGTGCACGCCAGGCACGATCGCGTGGGCGAAGGCGGCGCCCGCCAGACCCAGCAGCTTGAAGCCGAAACCCGCCGAGGCGACCATGTGCTGGAGATAGGTCTCGTCGACCTCGCGCGGATGGTCGCGGAACAGGCGGTCGAAGGCGGTCGAACCCGAACGGCGGCGGTCGATCGTCGTCTGACTCATGGCGGCGGCCTTCCCTGTTTTCTCAACATCCATGGTCACGCCGGACGGCCGGCGACGCAACCCCGATCGCGATCTGTTCATTGGACGTGACCAACACGCCACCTGCCCGCTTCAGACCCATCGTCAGAAGTGAAAACTCGGTCTAGGGTCGGCGTTCGATCAAGGAAATGCCCATGCCGATCCGCCTATCGCCCGCCTCTTCCATGGCCGTCGCCCTGGCCCTGATGGCCTCGGCGACGCCGGTGCTGGCGCAATCGGGCGCGGCAGGCCTGCCCTATGACGCCCGGCGCGGCGTCTTCAGCTTCTCGTCGGGGCTCGAGGGCTCGCTTCCGGCGGTGGTTCAGGTCACGACCCTGGGCCAGTCGCGCGGTCCCAGTTCGGATGCGGCCGATCCCAAACCCTACGCCTCCGGTTCCGGTGTCATCGTCGATGCGGCCGAGGGGCTGGTGATCACCAACAATCACGTCGTCGAGGGCGGGCGTAAGTTCACCGTCGATCTGACGGACGGCCGGTTGTTCGACGCCGTGCTGGTGGGGGCGGACAAGGCGACCGACATCGCCGTGCTTCGCATCACGCCTGACGGTCGGCCGCTGAACCTCAAACAGGTCCAGACGGTGGATTCCGACACCCTGCGCACCGGCGACCTGGCCTTCGCGGTCGGCTATCCGCTGGGCCTGGACCAGACCCTGACCATGGGCGTCATCTCGGGCCTGAACCGCTCAGGCTTGGGCGATGCGGTCGAGGACTACATCCAGACCGACGCGGCCGTGAACTCGGGCAACTCCGGCGGGCCGCTGCTGGATAGCCGGGGCCGGCTGATCGGCATCAACACCTCGATCCTGTCGGGGGGTCTCGGCGGCGGCAACGACGGCATCGCCTTCGCCGTACCGACGCGGATCATGCTGTACGTCGCCGACCAGTTGAAGAAAAACGGCGAGGTCAAGCGCGGCGCGACCGGCGCCATCTTCGGCTCGCTGAACGCCGAGCGCGCGCGCGACCTGCATCTGGGCATCGTGCGTGGGGCCGTTGTCGCCGATGTCGCGCCGGGATCGCCAGCCGAACGGGCGGGCCTGCGCCACAACGACGTCATCACTCGGATCCAAGGCCGCCCCGTCGCCAACGCCGGCTCGGTCAACGCCACCATCGGCATCGCCGCGCCGGGCTCGGATCTCAGCGTCTCCTATCTGCGCGGGGGCCGCGAGGCGACCACGTCGCTGGCGGTCGAGACGCCCGCTGATCAGCCCGTGGTCGTCGGGGCCCAGTCGGTGCTGTCCTATGGGGCGACGCTGCGAGACCAGGACGGCGGCGCCCAGGTCACGGCCGTCGCGGCCGGGTCGCCCGCCGCCCAGGCCGAGCTGACGGCCGGCGATGTGATCACCGCCATCGCCGGCGCGCCCGTCGCCGACGCTCGCGCAGCCGCAACCGCCCTGCAGGGCGCATCGGGATCGGTCGAGACGACCGTGCTGAGAAACGGAGAGACCCTGAACCTGACCTTGTCGATTTAGGCGGGGTCAGACGCCGACGCGGCGCTGTCTGGCAAGCTCCAGACAGCGAAACGCCCGCCTTGCCAAGGAGGGGGAGGGGAAAGGCAGGGCGGGCGCTCGCTTGGAGGAAGCATCGGCCGCCGGAGCCCGTAAACTGGAAACATCCAGGGGGGCTGGGGGGGCTGTTCAGGATCCGGGACGCTTCCGAACTCCGACGAGCCGATGATCGATATTTCGTTGCGCATACGGGCGGGCGAAGGACCGAAACGGGGCCATTTCGTGTCTGCGTTGATTTCCTGGCCGCCTCTGGCGTCGGGCCGCCAGCGGCCTAAGTTGAGCCTATGAGCCTGAACCCTCACGACACGACGCCGGCGCCCGGCCCCGTCTTCTTCGACCGCCGCGAACTGGACCCGATCCTCAGGGTCTATGGCCGCATGGTCGCGCAGGGCGAATGGCGCGACTACGCCATGGTTGGGCACAAGGACTTTGCCGAGTTCGCCGTCTTCCGCCGCAGCGGCGACGCCCCGCTCTACCGCATCGAAAAGCGCCCCGCCCTCCAGACCCGCCAGGGCCAGTGGGCCGTCATCGGCGAAGGCGGCCAGATCCTGAAACGCGGCCGCGACCTGGCCCACGTGCTGCGGGTCTTCGACGGCCGCCGGTTTCAGGTGGTGGAGTAAAAACAAAAAGGGCCCCGCGAGGGGCCCTTTCCGCATCCGTCTTTCGACCGATCTCAGTTCCGGTTGCCACCCATGAAGGCCAGCAGGAATTGAAACAGGTTCACGAAGTTGATGAACAGGCTCAGAGCGCCGAAGCCGGTCGCTACGCCCATCGCGTTCTGGTCGCCGCCCAACGCGTAGTAAGTCATCTTCAGACGCTGGGTGTCGTAGGCGATCAGACCCGAGAAGATCAGCACGCCCAGGCCCGAGATGATCAGGTAGAAGGTCCCGGACTGCAGGAACATGTTCACGATCGAGGCGATGATCAGGCCGATCACGCCCATGATCAGGAAGGTGCCCATGCCGGTCAGGTCCTTCTTGGTCGTGTAGCCCACCAGGCTCAGACCGCCGAAGGCCGCCGCCGTCACCAGGAAGGTGGTGGCCAGCGAACCGCCCGTGTAGCGCAGGAACAGGATGCCCAGACCCGCGCCGATCGTGGCGACCACGGCCCAGTAGAGCATGTTCACGCCCTTGGCCGTCGGGTTCTTCATGAAGAACATCGAGCCGAACAGCATCACCAGCGGCGAAAACTGGACGATCATGCCCAGGATGGTCAGGCCGATCCGGCCGTCCGCCGTCTGGACGAACAGCAGCTGCTGCACCGCCGGCACATTGCCGGTGACATAGGCCAGGGCGCCGGCGACGACGAGGCCCAGGGCCAGTTTGTTGTAGACGCCGAGCATGAAGCTGCGCAGGCCGGCGTCGACCGACATGTCGGCCGTCTGCGGCAGAGGACGGGCGTAACCGTTGTTGAAATCGCTCATGGCGACGAACTTTCTCCGATTGGCCGGAGAGGCTTCTCCGATCACAGGCTTTGAATATCGTGAGCCGAGGCCCGCGCTGCAAGGAAAACCGGACTTGGAGGCTTGTGTTCCGGCCGCTACTTTCGGTCGCATGCTTCGTCTGTTCACCGCCCTGACCCTGCCGCCCGACGTCGCAGAGACGTTGAAACGCCGGCAATCCGGCCTGCCCGGCGCAAGGTGGCGGCCGTTGGACGCCCTGCACGTCACGCTCGCCTTCTATGGCGAGACCGACGAACGCCGCGCCGACGACCTTGCGTCGGAGTTGACGCGCGTGACGGGCGGTCCGTTCGAAATCGCGCTGAAGGGCGTCGGCTGTTTTGGCGACGACCACCGCAGCCACACGCTGTGGGCGGGGGTCGAAACGCCCAATGAGCGCCTGTCGGTTCTCGCCGGGCGAGGCATGGCCGCCGGAGAACGCGCCGGGATCGGCATGGAGGCGCGCACCTACAAACCGCATGTGACCCTGGCCTATCTGAAGACGCGGACCAATCTCGACCGGCTCGGCGCCTGGGTGTCGGGTCACAACCTGCTGCATTCGCCGCCGATCCGCATCGATCGCTTCGGCCTGTATTCCAGCGTTTTGACCGACAGCGGCAGCCATTACGAACTGGAGCGGGAGTATCTGCTGTGAGCACTGCCGCCTACGCCCTGCCGCCCCATGTCGCTCTGGGGCCGACGCTGGAGACCGAGCGGCTGATCCTGCGTCCACCGGCGGTTGAGGACTTTCCGCGCTGGGCTGGGTTCATGGCCGATCCCGAGACCGCCCGCTTCATCGGCGGGGTCCAGCCCGCACCCCAGGTCTGGCGCCTGATCTGCACCGTCGCGGGCATGTGGGCCCTGACCGGAGAGGGGATGTTCTCCATCCTGGAAAAGGAGACCGGCCAGTGGATCGGCCGTATCGGGCCGCTGCACCCCTATGGCTGGCCCGGCCGCGAGGTGGGCTGGAGCCTGCATCGCGACGCCACCGGCAAGGGTTATGCCGTCGAAGCGGCCGCAGCCACGATGGACTACGCCTTCGACGTGCTGGGCTGGGACGACGTGATCCACTGCATCGCGCCCGAGAACCTGCCCTCGGCGGCGGTCGCGACACGGCTGGGATCACGCAATCGCGGGCCGGGCGCCCTGCCCGAACCGCTCCAGGACATCGCCATCGATCTGTGGGGCCAGACGCGCGACGAATGGGCGATCAATCGGACGCGCCTGAAGCGCTGATCACAACCGAACGCGTCGGCGCGTCGTATCCCTCCCAAACCGAACGAGGATACGCCCATGTTCCGCGCCAGCCTGATCGCCGCCTCCGCCGCCCTCGCCGTCCTGCCGGCGACGGCCTTCGCCCAGGCGTCGAACGTCGATCTGAACCGCTTCGACGGCCGGTGGTTCGAGATCGAGCGCAATCACAACAACGTCCAGAAGGACTGCAGCCGGGCGCAGATCGACTTCACGCCGCAGGGCGCCGCCGACCGCTACGCCATCACCGTCACCTGCGTCCGGCGCGCCGATGGCAAGGTCGAGACGCTGCGCGCCAACGCCCGCGTCACCGACACCACGACCAATGCGAAGTTCCGGTTCAGCCTGACCGGCCTGCTCAGCTTCGGGGGGCTCGCGGGCCAGAACTACTGGGTCTACGACCACGCGCCCGACTACAGCTGGGCGATCATGGGTCTGCCGGACAAGTCGAACTGGTGGATCTGGCACCGCAACCAGAATGCCTCTCAGGCTGAGCGCGACCGCATTCTGAGCCGCGTCCGCGCCCTGGGCTTCAGCACCGGCCGACTGGTCCACACCGGCCTGTAAAGCGCCGCTTGCGATGAGAGCAATCTGCCGCAGCGCTCAAGACCCCACACGATCCATCCGCAGATAAGTGTTGCGTGTGTACTAAGCGCATAATTGTTGGCGACAACCACCAGTATGTACGCTAGGCTACTCGCTCAAACTGAACGAGGATCCGTCGATGATACGCGCCAGCCTGATCGCCGCCTCCGCGGTCTTGTCACTCATTCCCGCCACCGCGTTCGCTCAGTCGCAAAGCGTCGATCTAGGTCGGTTCGACGGGCGTTGGTTCGAGATCGAACGCAGCCAGAACGACGTCCAGAAGGACTGCAGTCGCAAACAGATCGACTTCAACCCGAGCTTTGGCGACGATCGATATTCTATGGCCGTCAGATGCACCAGAAGCGACGACGGCGGTGTTGAAACGCTACGCAGGAACGCCCGCGTCACCAACACGTCCACCAACGCCAAGTTCACGTTCAGCCGGAATGGCATCAGCGTAGGCCGTTTGGCGGGCGACAGCTATCGGGTCTGGGATCACGCGCCGGACTACAGCTGGGCTATCATGGGTCTTCCTGACAAGTCGAATTGGTGGGTCTGGCATCGCGATCAGAATGCATCTCAGGCCGAACGCGACCAAATTCTAGCTCACGTTCGTGCCCTAGGCTTCAACACAAGCGATTTGGTCCGAACCGGCCTCTAAGGCGCCGCTTGCGATAGGAACGTAGGCGGAACATAAGCTGTCGGCATGTCCGCCGTCGCCCATCTCGAACTCGTCTTCAGCCGTCCCGAGACCACCCTTTCGGTGACGCGCGGCGCGGCGCGGCTGATGATGGACATGGGGTATGCGCCGCTGCTGGAAGTCTGCCTGCCCAACGGCCGCCGCGCCGATGTCATGGCGATCGGGCGTAAGGGCGACGTCGTCATCTGCGAGGTGAAGTCGGGCGTCGAGGACTATCGCGTCGATCGCAAATGGCATGAGTACGGGCCGTTCTGCGACGCCTTCTTCTTCGCCGTCGCGCCCGAGTTTCCGCAGGACATCCTGCCCGACGAACCGGGCCTGATCGTCGCAGACGGTTTCGGCGGGGCGGTCGTGCGAGACGCGCCGGTGGTCGGCTTGGCGCCCGCCCGCCGCAAGGCGCTGACGCTGGCTTTCGCCCGGCTGGGTGCGATCCGGACCTTGCGGGACTAGAGCCGTCGGAAGACGGCGGTCGCAAAACCTTCCACGACCAGACGCGCCTCGACCTCGGCCAGACTCTCGATCACCACGCCCTTGCCGCCTGTCGCGTGAATGATGCGTTCGCCATCCAGCATCAGCGCCGAATGGCCGGTCCAGTCCTGATCGTCGTTCGGCGCCAGCCAGACGACGATGTCGCCGCGCTGTAGATCCGATGAAGACGCCGCGCGACCCATCTGGGCCTGCGCGTCCGACCGGCGGGGACCGGGCAGGCCGCATGCCAGCAGGGCCTGCTGCACCAGGCCGGAACAGTCGGTGGAGATCGAGGACCGCGCGCCCAACTCATGCGGACGGCCGAGCAGCCGCTCCGCCACCGCGACCATATCCGTCTCGAACGCGCCGACCGGCTTCAGATCAGCCTCGGCCACATCCGTCGCCTCGACCACCAGAGCGTTTAACGGCAGGGCGGCATCCACGCCGGCGATCCAATGCGTCGCCAGCGGCGCGCCGGCCGACAGACTGTCCAGCACGACCCAGCCGACGACGCCGTCTCGACGCGCCCGGCCCCAGGCCCGGCCGTTAGACCGATCCAGAACGTCGAAGATCTCGCCATGCAGAAGCTGGTCGATCCGACCGTCAACGTCCGACAAAATGTCCGCCACGGCGACCCGACAATGCATGGCCTCGGTCGCCCGATAGGCGTCTGCGCGCACCAGCCCTTCCAGCGCCTGTTCGGCGAGGTCAGGGCGAACGAGGCGGTCGCCGGGCGGAAGAAGGTCGAGGACGTCGGTCAACGTGAACTCGCATTGCTGAACCCACAGCCTTATCCCCCGATGGCTTAGGGGCCGTTAACGCGGAACGATTTTGCGAAAGAAAATCAACAGAACCGCGTTCTCAAAAATGCGACGCCGCCTTGAAGCTTCGCCCAGCAACGCCATGTCACTTGGCGGACGTCATGTCGGCGCGTTGAAGGCTCTGGTGATTTTGTGGCTGGTTTTGCTGATCGTGCTGGCCCTGACGGTCGCAGACCAGGGACCTGTCGGGATCACTCTACGGCGATGGCTGGTGGAAACGCCGGCGCGCCGTCTCTCGCGTCTGACGGCCGGGCAGACGGCGGGCCTTTGTCTGATCGTGGTGCTGGGTGTCGCCGCCATTGTTCTCTTCGAGGCGGATGGCGCCCGAATGTTCGCTATGGCGGCGCCAGACATGATCGCCTGGGCCCTGATGTTCGACGTGACCGTGATTTTCGATCTGTTCGTGCTAGCCATCAGCCTACGCGCTGTCGCCGGGTGGCGTGGCTTGATGCAGCAGCGGGAATTTGCGACACGCTTTGTCAGCACCGTGTTGAGACCCATTAGACGCCGCGCACAGTCGCGGGGCGGACGCTTCGGAAAGCCCAGGCCGCCGCGATCCCCCTCCGACGACGCCGAGCCGGAGCCGGGGTTCGCCTTCGCCTGATCCGTCAATCGGCGTAGCGCGCCCTGAGCATGGCGTAGCACGCCCTTAGCGCCTGGGCCTCGCCGCCTTCTGGGTAGCCGGGGCGGGCGCGGGGGTTCCAGGCGAAGATGTCCATGTGCGCCCAGGCCCCCGTGGTCGGGGCGAACTTTTGCAGGAATAAGGCCGCCGTCACCGATCCGGCCTGGGCCCACCCGGCCGGGTCGTTCCGGAGATCCGCGATCTCGGCGTCCAGCGCGCCGCGATAGCCGGGCCACAGAGGCATCCGCCACAGGGGATCGCGCACCTGACCCGCCGCAGCAAGCAGCCCGGCGGCCAGACCTTCGTCGTCAGTATAAAGCGGCGGCAGCTCCGGGCCCAGGGCGATCCGCGCAGCGCCGGTCAGGGTCGCGAAGTCCAGCGTCAGGTCGGGTTGGTGCTCGCCTGCCCGTGTCAGGGCGTCGGCCAGGATCAGCCGGCCTTCGGCGTCCGTATTGCCGATCTCGATGGTCAGCCCCTTGCGGCTGTTCAGGATGTCGCCGGGCCGGAAGGCGTCGGCCGACACGGCGTTCTCGACCGCCGCGACGATGACCACCAATCGCACCGGCAGGTCGGCCTGCATCACCAGACGTCCCAAGGCCAGGGCATGGGCTGAGCCGCCCATGTCCTTCTTCATATTGCGCATGCCGGCGGCGGGCTTCAAGTCCAGGCCGCCGGTGTCGAACACCACCCCCTTGCCGACCAGGGCGACCAGCGGCAGGTCGGTCCGGTCCAGCTTCCAGCCGATCTCGATCAGACGCGGCGCCCGGTGCGGGGCGGCGGCGCGCCCCACCGCGTGGACGGCCGGATAGTTGTCTTCCAGCAGGGCGTCGCCGGTCGTGACGGTGATCTCGGCGCCCGCGCTCTCTGCAATCTCGCGGGCGATGGTCTCGATCTGCAACGGCCCCATATCGGCGGCTGGCGTATCAACCATTTCGCGGGCCAGGGCGCAGGCGGCGGCGATGCGCGAGATTTCGGCGACATCCACCCCGGCCGGCGCGACCAGCCGCACGGGCGTCCGGTCCGGCCGGACCTTGTAGCGGTCGAAGACATAGGCCCCCAGCAGGAAAGCCAGGGTCGCCAGCTCCGCATCGTGCGCGGCGACCTCAAGCCGATAGAGGCCGCCCGGCAGTCGCGCCGACAGTCCCCGCACGCTCATCGGGTCGAAGGTCGCGCCTGCGCCCACGACCACCTGGCCGATCTCGCCGTCCGCGTCCGGCACGACCAACAGCTGGCCCGGCTTGCCTTCGAACCCATGGCGATCGCCCCAGCGGCGGGCCGCACCCTCCAGCATGTCGCCCGCCTGAACGAAGCGGATCGGGATGGCGCCGTCGCCGTCTTGGGCGGAAACCAGCAGGGGATGCGAGACGGACATGAGGCCCTCGAAACGAAGTTAACCATCGGTTGACGCGAACCGGCGATTCTAGGGGCGAGACCTCTAGGACCGTCTGGACCTGACCCATGTCGCGCATGCCCGCCCTTCTCGCAACCGTCGCCCTGATCGCCCTGTCCGGCACGCCGACGCTGGCGGCTGATCCGACGGCGGCGACCGCGGCCCAGGCTCGCGCGCCGTCGTCCGCTGCGGTGCGCGCCACCTATGACCGGATGGACGCCCTGTCGCGCTCGGTCTTCTGGGCCTCGGAGCAACAAGCCGACCCGACCGACGCCGTGGCGGGCGTGAAACTGGCCCAGGCCCTGCGAGAGCTGGGTCGCTACGATCAGGCGGCCGAGGCCGCCCAGGCGACATTGACGCTCCAGCCCAACAATCTGGACGCCCTGCTGGAGCTGGGCCGCGCCCACATCGCGCGCGGCCAGGCCTTTTATGGCGTCGCGCCGCTGGAGCAGGCACGCGACCTGGCGCCGCGCGATTGGCGGCCCTACTCCCTTCTGGGCGTGGCCTATGAACAGGTGCGTCGCACCGACGACGCGCGCGCCGCCTGGAACCAGGCCTTGGCCCTGTCGCCCGACAACCCCGACGTCCTGACCAACGCCGCCACGGCCGCATTGACGCATGGCGATGCGCCGGGCGCCGAGACCCTGCTGCGCCGCGCCGTGGCCCAGCCGACCGCCTCGGCCAAGGTGCGCCAGAACCTGGCCATGGTGCTGGGCCTTCAAGGCAAGATGGGCGAGGCCGAACAGATCCTGCGACGCGAACTGCCGCCCGAACAGGCCGAGCAGAACCTGCAATGGCTGCGCTCACGCAGCACAAGCGGCGCGGCGACGTCCAGCGGCGGCGCGGCAGGCCCGTCGCCCGCGACCGACACCGCGCGCACCTGGAATTCGCTGCAAGGCGGCTGATCCGCCCGTTGCGGTCGGGCCGCCCGCGTGGTGGATGAGGCCATGACCGCCCTCCCCGCGTCCCACCCTATC
>NZ_WJWX01000041.1:0-13995 GCF_009661015.1 Brevundimonas sp. SPF441
GGGCGGGGGGCGCGCAGCTCGACCCCGACCTTGTGGCCTTGGCTGTAGAGCAGGTGGGCGGCGCCGGCGCCGGCGGCCAGACCCCCGGCGGCGGCGGCCAGGAACTTCCACACCCGACCCCGCTCAGACGGCGCGGGCGCCCGGGCGAACAGGTTGCGAAGCGGGGCGAGGCGGGAGGGGCGGCGCGCAGTCATCCCGACGCGAACGGTCAAGCTGGCCTCGCGTTCCTCCCGTCGCGCTTGAAATCGGCGCCGGGCCGGGCCAATCAACGCCCATGACCGACCCCATCACGCCCAAGTCCGACACAGACGCCCCGACCCTGCTGACCGCCTGGAAGGCGGCGCAGGCCCGGCTGAAGACCGGCCGCATCGACAGCCCCGCCATCGACGCCCGCCTGCTGCTGGAGGCCGCCGCCGGCGCCAGCCGCATGGACATCCTGACCGACCCCTATCGGCCCATCACCGCCGACCAGCTGAGCGCCTATGAGGCCATGGTCGAGCGCCGGCTGAAGCGCGAGCCCGTCTCGCGTATCGTCGGCAAGAAGGGCTTCTGGAAGATCATGCTGAACGTCACCCCCGACGTCCTCAGCCCCCGCCCCGACACCGAAACTCTGATGGACGTGTCCATGCTGGCCTTCGGCAAGACCGAGGCCTTCGACGCCATCGACCTGGGCACCGGCTCGGGCGCGATCCTCTTGGCGCTTCTGGCCGAGCGGCCGGCCGCGCGCGGGGTCGGCACCGACATCTCGTCCGAGGCGCTGGCTGTGGCCAAGGAGAACGCCGCCAACCTGGACCTGAACGACCGCGCGACCTTCCTGCGTACCGAATGGGCCGCGGGTTTCGGCGACGCCAGCTTCGACCTGGTGCTGTCCAACCCGCCCTATATTCCGACCGACCATATCGCGACCCTGGACCCGGAGGTCCGCGACCACGATCCGCACCTGGCCCTGGACGGCGGGCCGGACGGCTTGCAGGCCTATCGCGACCTCGCGCCCGAAGTGAAACGCATCCTGAAGCCGCTGGGCGTCTTCGCCGTCGAAATCGGCTTTGACCAAGGTCCGCAGGTCAAGGAACTGTTCGAGGCCGCCGGCTTCACCGACGTCAAGATCATCAAGGACCTGGGCGAACGCGACCGCGTCGTCACCAACGGCCCGGACCCGCGCACCAATCCGATCCCGCAGGGCTGACCGAGATCAGACGGTCGGCGGACAAAAACACCGTCTAATTCGTCTAATTCGTCTGATCTGGCCCTCCCCGGCCGTGCGATGCGTCCCCTGCGGACGAACCGAGACAGGATCGCACGGTTTGAGGACGTGGGCAGGAGGATGACGCTGGCGGGCGGCAGGGTGTTGAAATCGTTCGCGGTATGCCTCGAAGATGCGCGGGCTGGCGGCTTGCGTTAGGGTGCGCCACGAGGAGCCGCCCATGACGACCAACCGCCTGACGCCGCGTGCTCGCGGGCTGCGCCAAGTCGGCGGGTTAGCCGAGGAGCGGATATGGGCGCGGTTGCGCGGCGGCGCCGTCGACGGCTGGAAGGTGCGTCGCCAGCATCCGGTCGGCCGGTTCGTGGTGGATTTCGCCTGCGTGCCGCTGCGCCTGGTCATCGAGATCGACGGCGGGGTGCATGAACGCGACGAGGTCGTCTTGAACGACCACTATCGCCAGCAGGCGATCGAGGCGCTGGGCTGGACCGTCATCCGCTTCACCAACGCCGAAGCCCTGGCCGACCCTGCCCGCATCGACGCCGCCATCCGCGACCACGCCAAAACACTGGGCCTATGACCTCCCTCTCCCATTGGGAGAGGGCTTGAGCCTCCGAGAGCGCAGCGAGCGGCCTTGCGCGAAAGGGTGAGGGTCGTCCGCCGCCCACCATCCGCTGCGGCCCGAGCGCTGCGGCGGCTCACGCCGACTTCGACACCCGCCCCTCATCCGTCCGCTTCGCGGCCACCTTCTCCCAATGGGAGAAGGATCTCAGTGACGAAGCTACTTTTTGGCCAGATTGGTGAGTTCCTCACGCAGCTTCTTCATGTCTTGCGTGATCTGAATCAAAGGCGGAGGCCCACCTAGCTGGCCCCAGTTTTCGTAATCTTTGAGAAGATTCAAAACATAGCTGTGGCCCTCGCGCTTTTTGGCTTTAGGGAAGCGTAACCAGCTAACTTCCACGCCGACGACCCGCTCATTCAGCTTCTCAAAACCATCCAAAAACACCGAGAATGAGCTATTCGGCTTCAGCACAGACAGCGACCTCATTGGCATCTCTGCAACTTCGCCTCGGCGCTGCAGCACAAGAGGCGGGTCAAACCTCATCTCGATGTCATATGCGGCTCCTGTGCCCGTATTCTGCAGCACAAGATTAGTGTGAATGATTGACCACGGGCTTGGCTCCAACGTCACAACGACGCTGGGCTGGCTTGTTGCGTCCGATAATCTCTTTGTTTCTCGGGCGAGGACCGCTGTCACAACGGCAAGCACGATCGTGGCCAAAGCCGTCACGACGGTCCCGGCAGCAGACCAGTCAACTTGGGGAAGCGTCATCAATGCACCCGCACCTTCCCGATCTCCAACCCGCCCTCGCCGGCCGTCACGGCAATCACCCCGCCGTCCTCGATCTCGCCGGCCAGTAGCTTCCGCGCAATCGGGTCCACCAGATCCTTCTGGATCACCCGCTTCAGCGGGCGCGCGCCATAGGCCGGGTCGTAGCCACGGTCGGCGAGCCAGGCCAGGGCGCTGTCGTCCAGGTCCAGGGTCAGGCGGCGGTCGGCGAGCAGCTTCTCGAAGCGTGACAGCTGGATGCGGACGATGCCGCCCATCTGGTCGCGGCCCAGGCGGTGGAACAGGATGATTTCGTCGATCCGGTTCAGAAACTCGGGGCGGAAGTGGGCGCGCACGGCGTCCATGACGAAGGGACGCACAGCCTCCACATCATCCCCCTCGCCCTGATCGGCCAGATACTGGCTGCCCAGGTTGGAGGTCATGATGATCAGGGTGTTGCGGAAGTCGATGGTGCGGCCCTGGCCGTCGGTCAGGCGGCCGTCGTCCAGCACCTGCAACAGCACGTTGAAGACGTCGGGGTGGGCCTTTTCGACCTCGTCGAACAGGACGACCTGATAGGGTCGACGACGCACGGCCTCGGTCAGGGCGCCGCCCTCGTCATAGCCGACATAGCCGGGAGGGGCGCCGATCAGGCGGCTGACCGAGTGCTTCTCCATATATTCCGACATGTCGAGCCGGGTGATGGCGGCCTCGTCGTCGAACAGGAACTCAGCCAAGGCCTTGGTCAGTTCGGTCTTGCCCACGCCGGTCGGGCCCAGGAACAGGAAGCTGCCGAGCGGTCGGTTGGGATCGTTCAGGCCGGCGCGGGCGCGGCGCACGGCGTCGGAGACGGCGGCGAGCGCCTCGTCCTGACCCACCACGCGGCCGCCCAGGGCGGTCTCCATCTGGAGCAGTTTTTCGCGCTCGCCCTCCAGCATCTTGTCGACCGGCACGCCGGTCCAGCGGCTCACGACGGCGGCGATCTGTTCGGCGTCGACGACCTCGGGGGTCAGGGGGCCCCCACGACCTGAGGCGCCGGAGGTCTCATTGGCCTCGGCCTCTTCGAGCTGCTTTTCGATCTGGGGGATCTGGCCGTAGGCGATTTCGGACGCGCGGCCGAGGTCGCCGGCGCGTTGGGCGTTGGCGAGTTCGAGGCGCAGGCGGTCCAGGGTTTCACGCAGTTGCGCGCCTTGGCCGACCTTGTCCTTTTCGGCCTTCCACTGGGTGGTCAGGTCGTCGGACTGGCCCTCCAGATCGGCGATCTCGTCGTCCAGCTTCTCCAGCCGGGCCTTTGAGGCCTGGTCGGTCTCCTTCTTCAGGGCCTCGCGTTCGATCTTGAGCTGGACCAGGCGGCGGTCGATCTCGTCCAGGGCCTCGGGCTTGGAGTCCACGGCCATGCGCACGCGGCTGGCGGCCTCGTCGATCAGGTCGATGGCCTTGTCCGGCAGGAAGCGGTCGGTGATGTAGCGGTTCGACAAAGTGGCTGCGGCCACAATCGCGCTGTCGGAAATGCGCACGCCGTGGTGGACCTCGTACTTCTCCTTCAGGCCGCGCAGGATGGAGACGGTGTCCTCCACCGTCGGTTCGGCGACGAAGACCGGCTGGAAGCGGCGGGCCAGGGCCGCGTCCTTTTCGACGTGCTTGCGGTATTCATCCAGGGTCGTGGCGCCCACGCAGTGCAACTCGCCGCGCGCGAGGGCAGGCTTCAGCAGGTTGGAGGCGTCCATGGCGCCGTCGCCCTTTCCGGCGCCGACCAGGGTGTGCATCTCGTCGATGAACAGGATGATGCCGCCCTCGGCGGCCGAGACCTCGGACAGGACGGATTTCAGCCGTTCCTCGAACTCGCCGCGATACTTCGCGCCGGCGATCAGGGAGCCCATGTCGAGCGCCATGACGGTCTTGTCGCGCAGGGATTCAGGCACGTCGCCGTTGACGATGCGCAGGGCCAGGCCCTCGACGATGGCGGTCTTGCCGACGCCGGGTTCGCCGATCAGGACGGGGTTGTTCTTGGTGCGGCGGGCCAGGACCTGGATGGTGCGGCGGATCTCTTCGTCGCGGCCGATGACCGGGTCGATCTTGCCGTCGCGGGCGGCCAGAGTCAGGTCGCGGGCGTAGCGTTTCAGGGCGTCATAGCCGTCCTCGGCGCCGGCGGAATCGGCGGTCTTGCCCTTGCGCACCTCGGCGATGGCGGCTTCCAGCTTGTCGGCCGTGACGCCCGAGGCCTTCAGCACCTCGGCGGCGACCCCGCCTTCCCTGGCGAGCGCCGCCAGCAGGCGTTCGGTGGTGACGAAGGCGTCGCCTGCGGTCTTGGAGGCCTCTTCGGCGGCGGCGAAGACGCGCGCGGTGTCGCCGTCCAGATAGAGCTGGCCCGAGCCGCCGGTGACCTGGGCGCGCTTCTTCAGCGCGGTTTCGACATCGGCTTCGGCGCGGCGGGCGTCGCCGCCGGCGGCGGTGATCAGGTTGCGGGCCAGACCGTCGCGTTCCTCCAGCAGCACCTTGAGCAGATGCTCGGGCGCGAACTGCTGGTGCCGGCGGGCCAGGGCCAGCGACTGGGCCGACTGGACGGCCTGTTTGGCGCGGTCGGAATAGAGTTCGAGATTCATGGTTTCAGTCCCCTCGGGAGGCGGATGGATTTCAGCGCGCCCTCTGCTGAGCAGCGCGCCGTTGAGATCGAGGTGGGTGTGACGATCGGGTCACACAAGGGGTCCGCTGGGCGTCTTTCGGGGCTGTCCGTTTCGCCGCCGCGCGCCTAGGCTCTGGCGAACAGGAGCGCCTCGTGATCGCCCATTCCGCCTGGCCCGTCGATCCGGCCGTCGTCGGCCCCTTTCTGATCGCCGTGGCGCTGATCGAGCTGACGCCGGGGCCGAACATGGGCTGGCTGGCGCTGGTCGCCCTGGCGCGGGGACGGCTGGCCGGTTTCGCGGCTGTGGCGGGCGTGACCCTGGGGCTGGCGGTGTGGATGCTGGCGGCCGCCTACGGGCTGACGGAGGTCTTTTCCGTCTGGCCGCCGCTGTATCAGGGCCTGCGTTGGGCGGGCGTGTTGTTTCTGCTGTGGCTGGCGTGGGAGGCCTGGCGCGCGCCGACGATCGAGGCGGCGCCCACGCCGGACGCGCGCTCGCTGCGCGGCCTGTTCGTGCGCGGCCTAATGGGCAATCTGCTGAACCCCAAGGCCGCGGTCTTCTATGTCGCCCTGCTGCCGACTTTCATGCGGCCCGACCACGGCGCGCCGCTGAGCCAGGCCCTGACGCTGGGCAGCCTGCATCTGGCGGTCGCCGTCCTGGTGCACAGTTTGATCGTGATCGGCGGCGCGGGCGCGGCGCGGTTGGCGCCCCGGATGCAGGGTCGCGCCCTGCGCGCGGTGATGGCCGGCGGCCTGATCGTGGTCGCCGCCTGGCTGGCCTGGGAGACGCGGACCTGAGCCCGCGTCCCCCGTCAGGTCGTCAGCCCCCGGTCGGGCCGGTCGAGAAGTCGAACTGTTCCGGCTGGCGGCGCGGACCGCCGAAGTTCCAGGTCAGGCCGATGTAGAAGGCCCGCAGCTTGATGTCCTGCTCCGAGCGTTCGCGGAACTGCGGCGTTTCGTAGATGGTCGTGGTGTTGAAGGTGTTGAAGATATCCCGCGCGGTGAAGTTGAACGACAGCTGCTCGTTCAGCTTCCTGCGATAGCCCAGATTGACCATGCCGCCGGCCTCGCGCCGGCCCTGGGCCAGCAGGCTGTCGCCCTGCCAGAAGCTGGAGACCTGGACGAAGTCCTTGGCC
Source organism: Brevundimonas sp. SPF441 (assembly GCF_009661015.1). Taxonomy (NCBI): domain Bacteria; kingdom Pseudomonadati; phylum Pseudomonadota; class Alphaproteobacteria; order Caulobacterales; family Caulobacteraceae; genus Brevundimonas; species Brevundimonas sp. SPF441. Next base: position 6,288 of record NZ_WJWX01000041.1, read on the forward strand.
GTCGGCTGCCAGTTCAGGCTGAGACGGCCGCTGGCCAGGGTCGCCTCGCGGTCGCCGCCGCCGACGACAGCGCCCGAGTCGATCTCCTGACGGAAGACGTTGACGCTGGCGCTGTAGCGCAGGGTCGGATGCAGTCGCCCGTTCGCCGTCGCCTCCACCCCCAGGTCGCGACGCGAGCCCAGGTTTTCCGGACGGGTCAGGAAGACGCCGCCGCCGATGTCGGACGCCACGTCTGTGAACGCCTTGTCGGTGTTCCGCAGATAGGCGGTGGCCTGATAGAAGCTCTGGCCCTTTCGCATCTGCCACATGGCCTCGAAGCTGTCGGTCTCCTGCGGCTCCAGATCCGGATTGCCCGAGCGGACGTTCAGCGGGTCCTGATAGACGACGAAGGGATTCAGCTGGCTGGGCTGGGGCCGCTGGATGCGGCGCGAATAGCTGGCGCGCAGGGTCTGTTCGGGCGTCAGCTGATACTGGACGTGAGCGGTCGGATAGGCGCGGAAATAGTCCTGGGACGCCGAGGCGCCGCCGGTCAGATCCTTGATCTCGATGTCCGCCTGCTCAAGCCGCAGACCCAGTTGGGCCGACAGCTTCTCGCCCAGCGGCCGCTCATAGGTGGTGTAGAGGGCATGCACCGTCTGGGTGGCTTCGAAGCGGTTGTTCAGGGCGGGGACCGGCGCCAAGGCCGCCTGCGGGGGACCGCGCAGGAACTCGGCGTCCTGCTCGGGACGCTGGGCGTTCAGCTCATAGCCCAGGCGCAGCTTGCCGCCGTCGGACATCGGGCGGGTATAGGCGCTGGTGAAGCCCCAGGTCACCTGATCGACCGCTGTCTTGGTCCGTTCGTACAGGGCCGCGCCCGCCGGGGTCAGGAAGGTGGTCAGGGTCTGGCTGGTGGTGTCGTTGGCGTTGGAATCGTAGCGCAGTTCGTTGGACCACTCATGGCCGTCGCCGTCGAAGCGGCGCAGCACGCGCGCCGTGGCGCCCCAATTGTTGAAGGTGAAGTCGGAATCGCCGACCCGGCGATAGGCGCCGGTCACCGCGCCGGCGGCGTTGCGGGTTTCATAAAGGCCGTCACCCGACCCCGTGCCGTCGAAGGCCACGCCGCGCAGTTCGCCGGTCAGCTGGGTCTTGTCGTCCAGCTTGTATTCGGCGGTGAAGCGGGCGAAGGCGCCGTTCTGCTCGGACTCGACCGGCTGTTCGACGGTCGTGGTGGAAACCACCGCGCCGGTGACCGTATCCAGTTGTTCGCGGACGCGGTTGAAGGTCAGTTCGGTCGGATCGGAACGATAGCTGGCGTCGCCGGACAAGGTCAGGCGATCCTTCTGGTACGAGCCGCTGAGGCCCGCGTTCCAGCGGCCGTTGTCGCCGACGTTGACGCGCAGCGAGCCGGTCGTCTGGGTCCCCGGCTTGGGCGCCGTGGGCTTGGTGATCAGGTTGATGACCCCGCCCGAACCCTCGGGGCTGTAGGCGGCGGACGGATTGGTCATGACCTCGATGCGGGCGTACTGGCTGGCCGGCAGCTGGATCAGGGCCTGACCGCGACCGGGGCCGGTCAGGATGCCGGACGGGCGGCCATCGACCAGGATGGTGACATTGGCGTCGCCGCGAAGAGACACGTTGCCCTCCGGGTCCACGTCCACCGACGGCACGTTGCGGAGCGCGTCGGCCAGACTGCCCGTCGTCGCCTGAAGGTCATTGGCCAGGCTGTAGCTGACCGAGTCGATCGAGGTGCGCACGTCATTGGCGCGGGCGTTGACGACCACATCGCCGACGCTGGCGGGCTGCTGTTGCTGGGCCGGTTCGGTCGTCTGAGTTCGCGGCGCGGGCGTCTGCGCCGTCGTCGCCGGGGTCTGGGCGGCCGGCTGGCTCGTCGTCGCCGGCGGCGGGGTCTGCGAGGCGGTCTGGGACGAATTCTGGGATTGAGCCAGAGCGGCGCCGGGCAGGGCGACGGCGGCCGCACCCAGCATGAGAACGAGTTTGGAAGAGGTCATGCCCCGGCGATCCTGAAAGAGTGCGCGGGCGTCTGTTTGCGCCCGTCGATAAGCCTGACTATCGACGTTACTTTGAATCGCAAAGTTACATCTTCTTCATCGAGACGGCGCGGTTGTGGCCAAGCTGGGAACTGTCAGCTTCGCCATACGCTTTGACCCGATGCTGACCACGAAGATGAACCCCCGCGTGTTTTGGGGCGCGAGCGCCATCATCGCGCTGCTGCTCCTTGTCGCCATCGTCGCGCCGGGAGAATCCGACCGCCTGTTCCAGAACGTTCAGGCCTGGGTGATCGACACCTTCGGCTGGCTTTATATCGCCTCGGTCGCCGCCTTCGTGGGGCTGGTGCTGGTGCTGGCGATCGGCCCCACGGGCGCGCTGAAGCTGGGGCCGGACGACGCCGAGCCGGACTTTCCCTATCTGTCCTGGCTGGCCATGCTGTTCGCCGCCGGCATGGGGATCGGCCTGATGTATTTTGGCGTCGCCGAGCCGATCCAGCACTATATCAATCCGCCCGAGGGCGCCGGCCGCACCTTCGACGCCGCGCGTCAGGCCATGGGCATCACCTTCTTCCACTATGGGGCGCACGCCTGGGCGATCTATGCGTTGGTGGGCCTCAGCCTGGCCTTCTTCGCCCACCGCAAGGGTCTGCCGCTGACGCTGAGGTCGGGCCTGTCGCCCCTGCTGGGCAAGCGCGTCAACGGCCCGATCGGCGATGCGGTCGACATCTTCGCCATCTGGGGCACCGCCTTCGGCATCGCCACCTCTCTGGGTTTCGGCGTGTCGCAGATGAACAGCGGCCTGACCTATCTGCTGGGCATTCCCAACACCGCCTGGGTTCAGGTCGGGCTAATCGTCGTGGTCATGGCGGCGGCGACCGCCTCGGTCATGAGCGGGGTCGGCAAGGGGGTGCGCCGTCTGTCGGAGCTGAATCTGGTGCTGGCGGTGCTGCTGATGCTGTTCGTGCTGGTGGTCGGGCCGACCGGCTTCCTGTTCAAGGCCCTGGTCCAGAACTTCGGCTTCTATCTCAGCCATTTCGTCGAGCGGACCTTCACCCTCTACGCCTATGAGCCGCGCGCCTGGATGGCGGACTGGACCCTGTTCTACTGGGCCTGGTGGATCGCCTGGTCGCCGTTCGTGGGGATGTTCATCGCGCGGATTTCGCGCGGGCGAACGGTGCGTGAGTTCCTGCTGAACGTGCTGCTGGCGCCGGCCGGTTTCACCTTCCTGTGGATGACCGTCTTCGGCAATACGGCGATCAGCCTAGACATGGGCCAGGCGGCGGGCGCGATTTCCAACGCCGTCTCGGCGGACTTGTCGACCGCCCTGTTCTACTTCCTGGAGCAGCTGCCGGGCGCGGCCTTCACCTCGGGCCTGGCGATCCTGCTGGTGGCGGTCTTCTTCGTCACCTCGGCCGATTCGGGGGCCCTGGTGATCGACACCATCGCCTCTGGAGGCGCCGACGACACGCCGCGCTGGCAGCGGGTCTATTGGTGCCTGCTGCTGGGCCTGATCGCCGCGACCCTGCTGCTGGCGGGCGGGCTGGGCGCGCTGCAGGCCGCCACCTTGGCCGCCGCCCTGCCCTTCGTTCTGATCATGATCCTGCTGTCGATCGGCCTGGTGCGCCAAATGAACGCCGACGTCGCCGGCCGCAGCCTCGAGACCGAGGGCCCGCCCTTGGCGCAGCAGCTGAAACGCATTCTGGCCCCGGCCAGCCGCAGCGATATCAACGATGAGATCGAGCGCCACGGCCTGCCTGCGCTGGAAACGGTTCACGCGGCCATGGAAGCCGAGGCGGCGGACTCCGAGATCGGGCGCGACGACGGCGTCGCCTGGCTGACGGTCAAACACGGCGAACGCACCTTCATCTATCGCCTGGGCGCTCGCTCGCGTCCGCGTCCCGCCGTGACCCAGCGCGAGACGCCCGAAGGCCGCCGCCTGCTGGAATGGCGACTGACCGCCCAGACCGGCCAAGGCGAACGCTCCCACGACATCACCGGCTTCACCCGCGACCAGATCGTCGCCGACGTGCTGGAAAAGCTTCAACGCTGGCGACTGGCCTAGAGGACGAAGGGGCGCTAGCGTCCGGCGGTCTTCGCTGGAGTTCGCCATGTCCCTTCGTCTGTCGCGCCGCACCCTGTTCGCTTCCGGAGGCGCGGCGGCGCTGGCGGCGGGACCCGTGTTCGCCCAGAGCGCGCCGGCGAACGATGATGCGTCGCTGGCGGCGGCCGTGGACGCCTATGTGGCCAAGTGCATGGCGACCTGGCCGGATCAGCCGGCGCTGGGCGTCGCGGTGGTCAAGGACGGGGCGACCGTTCTGGCGCGCGGTTATGGCGTCAAGGTTCAGGGCAAGCCGGCGCGGGCCGATGAGCACACCCTGTTCGCCATCGCCTCCAACACCAAGAACGTCACCGCCGCCGCCCTGGCCATCCTGGTCGACGAGGGCAAGGTGAAATGGGATGCGCCGGTTCGGACCTATCTGCCCGGCTTCACCCTGTCCGACCCCTATATCGGCGAACACATCACGGTGCGCGATACGCTGAGCCACCGGGCCGGGTTCGGCCTGGGGGCCGGCGACCTTCTGTTCTGGCCCAATAGCGACCGCACCCGCGCCGAGGTGCTGGCCCAAGCCGCCTTCGTGCCGATCGAGGACGGGTTCCGCGCGCGCTATCACTACTGCAACCTGATGTTCGTGGTCGCCGGCGCGGTGCTGGAGGCCGTGTCTGGGATGAGCTGGGAGGCCTTCATCCAGACGCGCATTCTGGACAAGGTCGGGATGACCGAGACCGTGCCGCTGGCGCGTCTGGCGGATGCGTCCAAGTCCGCCCTGCCCCACGGCCGGGTCGGGCCGCCGCTGCGCTATCAAGGCGCGATGACGCCGATCGCCAAGTCCATCGTCGAGGTGTGGAACTGGGATTCGGCGGCGGCGGCGGGGGGCATCTGCACCACTCCGACCGACTGGGCCAAATGGATCGCCGTGCGGCTGAACGACGGCAAGCTGCCCGACGGGACGCGGCTCTATTCCGAAGATGCGGCGCGCGAGATGTATCGCCCCAACATCATCGTCGGCTCGTCGGCCGGACCGACGGCGGAACTGCCCAACCGATCCATCGCCTCGACCTATGCGATGGGGCTGCAGGTTCAAGACTATCGCGGCGAGCGGATCGCCAGCCACGGCGGCGGCTCGCCCGGCGGCATTTCCGCCACGGTGCTGATCCCTGGCCGCAAGACCGGCTTCAGCGTCTTCTCCAACGCCGAAGAAAGCTTCCTGCTGCGCGCCTTGCGGTCCGGCATCACCGACATATGCATGGGCAAGGTCGACGTCGACTGGATCGCAGACTCCAAGAAGCTGGAGGCGGAGGGCAATGCGAAATCCATCGCCGCCGCAGCCGAAATCGACGCCAAACAGGCGGCCGGCGCACCCCCGTCCATGCCGCTGGAATCCTACGCCGGGACTTGGCGCGATCCGTGGTACGGCGACATCGTCATTGCGCCCAAGACCGAGGGACGCGGCCGCAACCGCAAGAGCGGCCTGTGGCTGAGCTTCACCCATACGCCCGCCCTGCAAGGCTGGCTGGAGCCGTATGACGGCGAGACCTTCCGCACCCGTTTCCCGGACAAGCGCGAGGAGGACGCCTTCGTCACCTTCTCGATCCTGACGGCCAAACCGGCGACGGCGACGGTGAAGGGGGTCAGCCCCGACATCGACTTCAGCTACGACTACCAGGACCTGAGACTGACGCGCGTGTGACCTCGGACGACCCTGTGACCCAGGGTCGCAAACCGGAACGGCCCTGGCGTCCTGACGCTGTCTTCCCATCAATCGAAAGGGAGACCGTCATGTCCAAGACCCCAAACCCGCGCGCGCTGGATCGCGACGAGGCGGATATGGTCGAACAGACGAAGGCGCTGGGCGACCGTTCTCCGGCCGAACTGCGCGACCTGATCGGCCGGCTGCGTAAGCGGCGTGACCGGGTGCAGCGTCAGATCCGGGGGCGCGTTCGTGCGGGAGAGAGCGGCCCGGATGCGGGCGCGCGCGAGAAAAAGGCGCTGCTGACCGAGGCCATCGCCCGCGTCGCCGATGAGATGGACCGGCGTAAATCCGGCCCTAAATCCGGCGGGGCGTCCGCGACGGCGACCGACAATCTGCGCGAGGCCGTTCGTCGCAAGGCCGAAAGCCCGAGCTGGACCGGGCCGGACGATCGCACCGCCGATCGGGGGCCCAGCGAAACGCCGAACACCAAGATCGCCCCGTCAGGCGCGCTTCACGCCGAGGGCATGCGCGCCGCGATCGCCCGCTCGACCGGCGCGCGCTAGCCGGTGATCTCGAGTAGCTCAAGCTTGGCTTCCTGCTTGGGCCACGGCAGGACCAGGCGCCAGCGGTTCTGACCGATGCGCTCGATGACGCCGACCTGATCGCGTTCGGCCTTGTCGCCATAGGCGGGAAAGGTCTTCTCGTCGGCGCCCCAGGCCTGGGCGCCGACATAGACGGCGCGGCGGTCGGTGTCGGGATAGATCAGGCCGCGCGTGCGCTGCGATCCTGTCGTCTTGGTCAGGACCAGATCGCCGCCGGGCGTCAGCTCGACCGAACAAGCGAACCAGGGATATTCGACATAGGCCAGTCCCTGGCCCTCGACACGGCGGCCCATCTTGATGGTGCGGCAGCGATAGGTTCCGGGTCCCGGCTGGATGCGGCCCGTCTGGGCGGCGTTTGGGTCGGCGAGCGGCCCCAGAGCCTCCACCTGACGCGAGAAGCCGCCGTCCTCGGCCTCGGCGCGGGCCATGCGCCAGGCCTGATCCAGCCGGCCAAGCAGGCTGGCGTCGGCGGCCTTGGCGATCTGACGCCAGGAGTCGGTTCCGCCCTGCATCCCCTCGTCGGGCGCGGCTGCAGACTGCGGCGTCGCTGTAGCCTCAGATGCGGCCTGGGCCGGCACGCCTGGCGCGGGCGTCGTGACGGCGGGCGAGGCCTCGGTCGGGGCGGCGGGACTGTTGTCGCCACAGGCCGCCAGGGCTGTCGTGGTCATCAGGGCCAAAACGGCCAGAGGGGTGCGGCGCATCAGCGTCTCCATCGGTTGTCCTGACCGAACGTGACAGGGCGCCCGAGGTTCAGCCGAACCTTAGCCGCGCGGCGCCGGGACCAGCTCGATCAGGTCCAGATTGGATTCGGTGTTGGGCCACGGCAGCACCAGCCGCCAGCGCGCCTCGCCGATGCGTTGCAGGATGGCCACCAGATCGCGGTCGGGGTTGCGGCCATAGGTGTTGGCGGCGGGCTCCTGCGCCAGGGCCAGCGAGCCGAGCATAACCATATGGCGGTCGTCTTCGGGAAAGAGCAGGCCGGAGGGGCGCTGCGAGCCGGTAAGCTTGGAGAACTTCAGGCCTTTCGGCGTCTGTTCGATGCGGCAGGCGAACCAGCCATAGACGACGTAACCGAGCCCGTCCTCACCGCCCTGGGTGCCCAGTTTGACGGTGCGGCAGCGATAGTCGCCGGGCGGCGGCGAGACGCCGGGCCGGGAGGCCTTGGGGTCGATCAGATCGCCCAGGCTGTTCAGGTCGCCGGAGCCGCGCTGCCGCTTGGCCTGTTGCAGGGCCAGGGTCCAGGCGGCGTCGACGCGGCGGTAACGGTCCCGGTCGCCGGAGGTGATGACGCCGCGCCAGTCCATCAGCGCGCCCGATGCGCCGGACGGCGGCGGGGGTGGCGGCGGCGGGGTCGAAGCGCAAGCGG
>NZ_WJWX01000042.1:0-13599 GCF_009661015.1 Brevundimonas sp. SPF441
GTAAAGGGGCGGGGCGGCGGGGCCGTCGTTTCCGACCGCAGCGACCAGGATGACGCCGCGCCGCTGCGCCGCCGACACTGCGCGTTCGATCAGGGCGTTGCGCGGCCCGACCAGACTGATGTTCACGACGGCGACGTGACGTTCTACCATCCAGGCCAGGGCCGAGGCCAAGGCTGTCGCCGACCCGCCCGCCGCGCGACCGCCGTAGATGTCTGCCACCAAAAGCGCCGCGCCGGGATCGCCGCCCTTAAAGACCCCCGCATCCCCGACCATCAGCGATGCGACCGCTGTGCCGTGCGCGCCCATTTGCGGCGGGCCAGAGAAGCCGCGTTGCTCGATGGCCGATCCGGCCAGAGCCGGGTGGGTCGCTTCGACGCCTGTGTCGATCAATCCAAGGCGGGCGCCCGGCGCCGCGCCGTTTGTTTGTGGGGAGGCGGGCGGCGCGAGAGGGGCGGCCGTCATTCCGGCAGGAGAGGCGACGTGGTTGAAGGTGATCTCCGCGCCGGGAGCCATTTCGCGAAGCCGTCGCACCGCGCGATCCAGGGTCAGGCGACGCGGGGGCGCCAAGACCACGATCGACAGGTCGAGCGCGTCAAGACGCTCTTCACGTAGAACGGTGAAGCCCGCAGCCAGAGCCTGGTCCCGCGCGTCCTGCGGCAAATCAACCGCCACGACTTCGCCCGTCACAACGGGCCAGCCGTCGGGATCCGTCTGGAGCGCGCCGCGCGAGCTTCGGACCATATCGGTCAGGCGGGCAGGCGCCCTGAGCGCATACTTGACGGTATCGCGCGCCAGACCTTCAAGCGTTCCCCTTTGCGGAATGCGGTCGGTCAGGCCTGAAGGCAGCGATGGAAGCGTTGACGGCAGGCCGATCTGCGCCATGGCTGGCGAGGCGACCGCGCAAGCCACAAGCGTCGCCGCCATCCATCCGATCGTCAGCCGGTTCAAAATCACCCGATCCGCTCCTTGCGCCGTCTTGCATCGTCAGGCGATCCATTCGCCTATGCCCATTCGCTTGTGACAAGGGATGAAACGCGCCGCGCCGCGCGTTTCATCCCTCATGACAGAGGAACACGCGTGGACGAATTTCAGACGGAGTTGGTGGCGATGCTTCCGCGCCTTCGCCGGTTCGCGCGCGTTCTGCGGCCCCAGGACGCCGACGCTCAGGATTTGGTGCAACAAACGGTCGAGCGCGCTCTGGCCTCTCGAAAGGGCTTCAGGGCGGGCACGCGGTTGGACAGTTGGGCGTTCACGATCATGAGACGGATCGCCATAGACGACGGTCGAAAGGCCCAACGGTGGTCCCGCGTCATCTCGCCCGAGGACGACGCCACGCCGCAGGCGCCCGATCCGGCGCAGGCCGGCGAGGGGTTGCGCACCGACGCCCTGGCCGCGCGCGACGCCATCCACGCCCTGCCGGACGATCAGCGTCAGGCCGTGGCCCTGGTCCTGATCGAGGGCCTGTCCTACGCCGAGGCGGCGCAGGTTCTGGGCGTGCCCGCCGGCACATTGACCAGCCGACTGGTGCGGGGCCGCCAGACCCTGGTCGAAGTTCTCGCCGCCCAAGGAATAACCGGATGACCCGCTACGACGACGAAACCCTGATGCGGCGGATCGACGTCGAAATGCCGGTCGCCGAGCGCGATCGGATCGATGCGGCGGCTGCAAGCGACGCCGATCTGGCGGCTCGGCTGGCGGCGCTGCGGACGACCGGCGCCGCTGCGCGCGCGGCCTTCCCGATCCAGAGCGATACGCGCGATGCGGATCTGGCCCGGCTCATTATGGCGTCCAGTGCGACGCCAACGAAAAGCGCAAGCTGGAAGTTCTGGCTCGGCCAAGCGTTTGCGCCCCGGTCGGCCGTCATCTGGGGCGGTCTGGCGACGGCGGCCTTCGTCGCTGGCCTGTTGATTGCGCCCTCATTGAACGGGTCGACCGGGTTCGCCCTGACAAGCGACGGCGCCGTGGCGGACGCAGGGCTGGTGCGGGTGCTCGACACGGGGCTGGCAGCCGACGGGGCCGATGCCCAAGGGCGGGCGGTCGGACTGACGTTCCGCAACGCGGAAGGGAACTGGTGTCGGACCTTCACCGCCACGCAGGACGGGGTCGCGGGACTGGTCTGTCGCCAAGGCGATGCCTGGCGGCTGCAGGCCCTGGTACCGGCGAGGTCTCCGAGCGGTGAAATCCGCACGGCCTCGAGCGACACGCCTGCCGTCGTGCTCGCGGCTGTCGATACGACCATCGCCGGAGACGCCGTGGACACCGCGGCCGAACGCCGCGCGCGCGACGACGGTTGGCGTTAGGCGCCTAGAATCCAGCCTTCTTCCTGTTCGACCTGGGCGATCAGCTCAGGCGTGGCGTCCTTGGGCGGGGCGAACGCCTTGGCCAGGTCGCCGACCTCGTCCATCCGAGCGAGGGCCTCGGCCGTGGAGCGGACCTGGGCCTGGTCCTTGAACTCACCGGGTTGAGGCTTGGTGTCGTGCATCGACGGCCAGACCTCGACAACCAGGGCCGACAAGGGTTCCACGTCCTCGGGCGTCAGCGCGCGCCAGCCGGTGCCGAACGGCCAGACGGCGCCTGACGGGCCGAGGCTTTCCAGCAGCCGCCGCACAGCCGGGATGCCGACCAGGGTCTGGCCGCCCACGGCGCCGGCGCCATGCATCTGCCACACGCTCTTGGGCTGAAGCCGACCCTTGCGAGCCGCGTTTTCGGTGGCGCGGAACTCGGGGATGTCGGCGCCGGAGCCTGCGGGGGGTTTGGTCGTGGTCAACCAGCGCTGGGCCTGTTTGGCGGGTGCGCCCCACAGAGGCCAGGCCTCGTCGGTCATCAGCCGGTTCATCTTGGCCGCGACCTGATAGCGGTTGTTGGTGTTGTCGGGTTTGTCCACGACGTTGGAGGCGATGAACTTCCACATCAGCTGCCACGGGGCCTGCCCCGCCGTTCCTTCCAGCTTCAGGCGCGCAGCCGTGCCGGCGGGATAGCCGAAGTTGAAGTCCAGCCCGACCAGCACCCGATCGCCGCGCTTTCTGTGGTCCGCCAGGATCGAGGCCAGCAGGGCTTCGCCCTCGGCCCGGGTCGCGACATTGTGCGTCTCGGTATAGAGGCGGAAACGCACGTCGCGCTTGGCTACGCCGATCCACAGCGAGGTGTCGCCGAGCTTCTTGGTTTCGGCGGCGGTCCAGTCGGCGACGATATAGGCGTCGAAAAGGCGGGCCAAGGCGGCCTCCCTGATAAAGGCGTGTCGGTTAGGAGTGAGCCGGGCTTCTAACGCCGCATCGCGGCGACTGAAAGGCCCATGCGGCGTCTCAGCCCTTCAGCAGGGCTTCCAGATGCGACAACCAGCGGCGGCCGAGACGAAGCGCCTCGCCCGGCGAGCCGGTCTGGACGGGCAGGGCGGCGTCCCACAGGGCCAGTTCGAACTCCGGGTGGCGGGCGTCGCCGAACATCAGCCGCAGCACCACCTGTTCAGCGTCGGGGGCCAGCACGTCCAGGGACTTGCGCGCCTCGCCGCGACGGATGCGGGCGACGACGTGGCCATCGACGATGATCTCGCCCCCCTCCACCTCATCGAAGGCATAGACCAGGCCATGGGCGCCGTTGGCCCACAGCACGACGACCTGTTCGACGTCGAAATTCAGGGCGCAGGCGCGACCTTCGCCCGGCGACAAGGCCTCGACCTCCGGCGCGGCGCCCAAGGTCTTGAGCATGGCGCGGTGCAGGCGGCGCGGCGGCTCCATCCACCACGACAGCGCCAGGGCCAGGGTCGTCAGCAGGGCCGCCGCGAGGGCGATCAGCAGCACCACCCGCAAGACGTCGGCCATGGTCGTCAGGCCTCCAGATCAATATCGACCACGACGGGAATGTGGTCGCTGGGTTTTTCCATGTCGCGGGCGTCGCGATGGGTCTCGATCCCCCGGAACCGGTCGGCGGCCTGTGGCGACAGCAGGGCGAAGTCGATGCGGATGCCGTGGTCCCGCTGCCAGGCGCCGGCCTGATAGTCCCAGAAGGTGTAGGTGCCGGCCGGTTCGCCGCCGATCTCGTGCGCGTCGGCCAGGCCCAGATTCTTCAGAGCGCGGAAAGCCTGACGGCTCTGAGGCTGGAACAGGGCGTCGTCGGTCCAGGCGGCCGGGTTCTTGGCGTCCTCGGCCTCGGGGATGACGTTGTAGTCGCCGCACAGGGCCAGCGGCTCCTCGAACGCCAGCAGATCCTGGGCATGCCGGTTCAACCGATCGAACCAGGCCAGCTTGTAATCGAACTTCTCGGTCCCGATCGGATTGCCGTTCGGCAGATAGATGGCGCCCACGCGAATGGGCCGGGGCGCCTCGACCAGGGCCTCGATGTAGCGCGCCTGTTCGTCGGTCTCGTCGCCAGGCAGGCCGCGTCGGATGTCGGACAGCGGGTGTTTCGACAGCAGGGCGACGCCGTTGTAGCTCTTCTGCCCGTGGGTCTCGACGTTGTAGCCCAGGCTCTCGAAAGCCTCTCGCGGGAACTTCTCGTCCACGCATTTGATCTCCTGGAAACAGGCGACGTCGGGGGCGGCCTGCTCCAGCCACGCCAGCACGGTGGGCAGGCGGGCGTTGACGGAGTTCACGTTCCAGGTGGCGATGCGCATGACGGCGACGCTAGGCTGCGTCTCGGTTTTGGAAAAGAGGGCGCAAAAGAAAAGGGCCGCCGGATCGCTCCGACGGCCCTTCGATCAGTCTTTTGGCCGGCTTAGAGGCGACCGCCAGCGGGCGCCGCAGCAGCGGCCGGAGCCATCGTCAGCTTGCAGCCGCCGCCGATCTGCTGGGCGGTGGCGCAAGGATAGATTTGCTGAACGACATTTTCCGCGTTCAAGCGAGCGATGACGCCGTCGGCGCCGTCGCACTTGGCCTCATAGAAGACGCCGTTGGCGTTCTGACCCATCAGGCGAGCTTCGGTGACGTTGCAGGACGCCGCTTCCGAGCCGGCCAGCAGCGTCTTCACGAAGGCGGCGTTTTCCGTCGCGGTGGTGAAGTCGCAGACCCCACGTTCGGCGACGACCTGGATGCAGGGTGTTTTTGTCCAGGTCGCAGCCTGCTGCTTGATCCAGTAGCCAGGCCCGTCTGAGCAGCCCACCTCATAGACGACTGCGCCGTCGCTGGACTGTCCGCGCAGCTTCGCCTGATCAACGGTGCAAGCAACGCCCGCGTCCTTGGCGTATTGGCGAAGGAACTTCTGAATGTCTGTGTTGGCCGCGAGGGTGCATTGGGCCGGTGTGGCGGTCGGATCGGCGGCGCGCGCGACGTCGGCGGAATGCGCCAAAATGATGCAATTGCTCGCTTCGGGCGGGGTCTTGGTTTCGACGATGTAGCCCGGTGCGGTTCCGCAGGCGACTTCATAAACCGTCGTCTCGGCCGCAGTCTTGCCGAGGAGCTTGGCTTCGCTGACCTGACAGCCCGTGGTCGTCAGAGCCATCTGCGCCTGGGCGGCGGCCAGGATTTGCTCGGGCGTCGGCGGGGCAGGCGCGCGTTCGCGGCGTGGACGGGCAGCGGCTCGCGAGCCGCTGCTCTGCCTTACGGCAGACTCGTTGTCGGCGCTCTGCGGAATTTGCTGCTGCTGTTGCGGTTGCTGTCGCTCCTGATCCTGCGCCGTGGCGGGTGCGACGGCGAAGGCGCTGAACACAAGCGCCGCAAAGGCGGCGGCGAGGCGGGACTTCATGGAAACACCTTGGGTTTCTGAATGCATGGCCGCTTCGTGGCGGTGTATTTGGGCGGGGTCAAGGCGGGTGTGGACGGCGGCGAGGGACACGGGCTAAGTATCTGCGCGTTTCGATTGGAGACTGACTTGGCTGATGGAACGGCGCCGGCGACGGCCGCGAAGGATGGGCGGGGGCTGACCTATCCGTTCGACGCCGTGCCCGGCGCGGGCGAGGCAATCGAGGTCGCGCCCGGCGTGCTGTGGCTGAGGTTCGCCCTCCCGTTTCAGCTGGATCATGTGAATGTCTATGCGATCCGAGACGGCGACGGCTGGGTCGTCGTCGATACGGGGCTGAAAACCTCGGCGACCGTGGCAGCGTGGGAGGCGGCGCTGGATGGCGCGTTGGGCGGCGATCCGGTGACGCGGCTGATCTGCACCCATATGCATCCCGATCACATCGGACTGGCGGGCTGGCTTTGCGAGCGGTCGGGCGCGCCGCTGCTGATGTCGCGACTGGAGTATGTGACCGCGCGGATGCTGATGGCCGAGGCGGCGGGCGATGCGCCGGCGGACGGCGAACGCTACTATCGTGCGGCAGGTTGGAACGATGAGCAGATCGCGCGCTGGCGGGCCGACTACGGCGGTTTCGGCAAGGGCGTGGCGACGATGCCGCGCAGCTATCTCCGACTGTCCGACGGCGACGTCGTTCAGATCGACGGCGACGACTGGAGCGTGGTTGTCGGGTCGGGCCATAGCCCCGAGCACGTCTGCCTGTGGCGGCGGTCGGACGACGTCTTCATAGCCGGGGATCAGATCCTGCCGCGTATTTCGTCCAATGTTTCGGTCTGGCCGACGGAGCCTGAGGCCGACCCTCTGGGCGACTGGATGGACTCGCTGGACAAGCTGAGGGCGCTGTTGCCGGAGGGCGCGTTCATCCTGCCGGCGCACGGCGAGCCCTTCTATGGCGTTCATGCGCGTCTCGACGCTTTGAAGCGGGGGCATGAGGTCGCGCTGAAACGGCTTGAGCGGACGTTGCGTCAACCGTCTAGGGTGATCGACGGCTTCCCCGCCGTCTTCGGTCGGGCGGTCGGGGATGGGGTGCTGGGCATGGCCACGGGCGAGGCCCAGGCGCACCTGAACTATCTGGAGAAGCGCGGCCGCGCGACGCGGACGCGGGACGAGAGCGGCGTCGACTGGTGGAGCGCCGTCGCACAGGACGAGGAAACGACGTGAGCGAACATATCCGCAGCGAACTGGCCGACGGCGTCCTGACCGTCACCCTGGATCGGGTCGACAAGAAGAACGCCATCACCCAGGCCATGTATTCGACCCTGGCCGAGGCGACGGAGCGGGCGCGCAACGACGATGCTGTGCGCGTGCTGCTGCTGCGCGCCGAGGGCGACAGTTTCTCGGCCGGCAATGACATTCAGGACTTCATCGCCCTGGGCTCGCAAGGGGCGGGGCCAGGCGACATGCCGGTGTTTCGTTTCCTGAAGGCGCTGGCGGATCTGGACAAGCCGGCTGTGGCCGCCGTGAAAGGGCGGGCGGTCGGGATCGGCCTGACCATGCTGCTGCACTGTGATCTGGTGGTGGTCGCCGAGGATGCGCTGCTGTCCGTGCCCTTCGTCAATCTGGCCTTGGCGCCCGAGGCGGCGTCCAGCCTGCTGTTGCCGGCCGTGATCGGTCATCAGCGGGCCTTCGAACTGTTCGCGCTGGGCGAGCCGCTGGATGGCCGGACGGCCCTGGCCTGGGGCATCGCCAATCGCGCGGTCCCGGCCGATCAGGTCGAGGCGACGGCGGCGGAACTGGCGGCCAAGGTGGCGGCCCGCGCGCCCAACTCTATCCGCAAGACCAAGCGGTTGATGCGTGATGCAGAAGGTCTGTGGGGATTGATGCAGCGCGAGGGTGAAGCCTTCGGCTCGCAGATGCGCAGTCCCGAGGCGATGGAGGCCTTCATGGCCTTTACGCAGAAGCGGACGCCAGACTTTTCGAAGGCGGGTTGAGCGGACGTTACAAGGCCTTGCCTTGATTTGGCGCAGCTTTGCTTCTAGGTGCGCGCGCCGATGTCGCACGCCCTGTCCATACCTCCGGCCATAAGCCGTATCGAAGCCGAGACCCCGGCCGACGCCGAAGGCGTGGAGGTCTTGATCATGGCCGCCTTCGGGCCGGGACGGTTCGCCAAGACGGCCGAACGTCTGCGTGAAGGCTCGCAGCCAAGCGCGGGCTTTGTTGGGAAGCGCGACGGGGAAGTCGTGGGCTCGGTGCGACTGTGGCCGGTCGTGGTTGGAGACACCTCGGGCCTGTTTTTGGGGCCGATCGCCGTGGACGCCGGCCACCGGAGCGACGGTGTGGGCGCCGAACTGGTTCAGGCGTGCGTGGATCAGGCACGGACGCTGGACGTCGGCGGCGTGCTGCTGGTCGGGGATGCGGCCTATTTCGAGCGGTTCGGATTCGCCCCTGCGCCCGAGGCGATCCTTCCTGGACCTGTGGATCGTCGCCGTGTCCTGTGGCTGGCGACCGGCGTGGATCAGGTTTCGGGTTCGGTTCGCATCGGCTGACCCTTTCCCGCGCGGTTTGCGGGGCTTAAGTCAGCGGGATGGATAATCCCAGGTCAGGACTGAACGCCGTCGCCGAGGCGGCCAAGCAGGCGCCCGGCAAGGGGCTGCCGCCGGTCCACCTGTGGCATCCCGAGCATTGCGGCGACATCGATATCGTCATCCGGGCGGACGGCGTCTGGATGCACGAAGGCTCGCCCATTGGCCGCAAGGAATTGGTGCGACTGTTCTCGACGGTGCTGAGGAAGGACTCGGACGGCTATCACCTGGTCACGCCGGTCGAAAAGCTGAAGATCACCGTCGAGGACTTGCCGTTCCGGGCTGTCGCGGTGCGGCGGGAAGGCGACGCCCTGATTTTCACCACCGATGTCGGTGATGAGGTGAGGGCCAGCGAAGACGATCCCATCGTCGTCGAAACCGATCCGACGACGGGCGAGCCGGCGCCGCGCATCCATGTTCGGCGCGATCTGTGGGCGCGCATTGCGCGGTCGGTCTTCTATGAAATGGTCGAAATGGCCCAAGAGGTCGACGGACGCCTGGTCGTTCGGTCGGGCGGCCAGATATTCTCGCTGGGCGCGGTGACGTGAGCCTGGAGACCTTAAGGGCGCGGCTGGTCGATCGGCTGGCCCCGGTCGAGACGTGGCGGCCGGAACTGGTCGCGGCGCGGTCGGACTTCGACCTGAATCCGCAGGCGACACGGACGGCCAAGGAGCTTCGGCCGGCGGCGGTGCTGATCCCCATTGTGGCGCGGCCCGAAGGGGCGACTGTGCTGCTGACGCGACGCGCCGACACCTTGGCGCGGCACACGGGGCAGATCGCCTTCCCGGGAGGTCGGCTGGATCGCGGCGAGACCGCAGTTCAGGCGGCGCTGCGTGAGGCGGACGAGGAGGTGGCGCTGGACCCAACGGCGGTCGAGGTGCTGGGCCTGTCGGACGCCTATGAGACGGGGACGGGCTTTCTGGTGACGCCGGTAATCGGCTGGCTGCGCGAAGCGCCGATCACCACGCCGTCGCCGGACGAGGTCGCCGAGGT
Organism: Brevundimonas sp. SPF441; assembly: GCF_009661015.1. NCBI lineage: Bacteria > Pseudomonadati > Pseudomonadota > Alphaproteobacteria > Caulobacterales > Caulobacteraceae > Brevundimonas > Brevundimonas sp. SPF441. The sequence continues at coordinate 9,243 of NZ_WJWX01000042.1, forward strand.
GTTCGAGACGCCGTGGGACTTTCTGATGGACGCCGCGAACCATCGTCGCGACTTCTACGACATGGACGAGGGGCTGCGACGCTGGTTCTGGGCCATGCCCTGGGGCGAGCGCTACATCTGGGGCGTGACGGCGGGGATCCTGAAGGCTCTGCACGTGCGGCTGTACGGGGACGAGGCTGCGCCAGAGTCGGCGGCCGACGAGGACGCGGCATGACCGCCTCCGTGGCAGGACAGCCCTGGCTGGAAAGTCAGGCGACGCAAGCGGTGATGCGGGCGCTGGAAGCGGCGGGCGGTGCGGGCTGCGCGCGGTTCGTGGGCGGCTGCGTGAGGAACAGTCTGCTGGGCCAGCCGGTCGACGACATCGACATCGCCACGCGCTTGCGACCCGAACAGACCATGGCGGCGCTGAAGGCGGCGGGGCTGAAGGCTGTGCCGACGGGTGTCGAGCACGGCACCGTGACGGGCGTGTCGGAGCGGCGTCCCTATGAGATCACGACCCTGCGTCGCGATGTGGAGACGGACGGGCGCCGCGCGGTGGTCGCCTTCACCGAGGACTGGGCCGAGGATGCGGCGCGACGAGATTTCCGGCTGAACGCCCTTTACGCCGATGCGGCAGGCACGGTGTTCGATCCGACCGGCGGCGGGCTGGAGGATGCAGCGGCCGGACACATCGTTTTCGTCGGCGAGGCGGAGACGCGCATCCGCGAGGACTATTTACGCATCCTGCGCTTTTTCCGGTTCTACGCCTGGTACGGGAGGGGTGAGCCGGACGCGGTCGGGCTGGCGGCGTGCGCGGCGCTGAAGGGCGGTATGGCGCAACTGTCGGCCGAGCGGGTGTCCAAGGAGGTGTTGAAACTGCTGGCGGCGCCTGACCCGCGTGCGGCGGTGCGGGCGATGGCCGAGACCGGCGTGCTGGCCCAGGTGCTGCCGCAGGCCCAGCCGCTGACGCTGTTCGAGGCGATCTGTGACCTCACCGACGATCCGGTGATGCGGCTGTCGGCCTTGCTGCCCGCGGATGCGGCGGCTGCGATGGAGATCGCAAGTGGTCTGAGATTGTCGAACGCGGTGCGGGATCGGCTGGCGGCGGCGGTGGCGGACGGGCCTGCCGTTTCGCCGACGATGAGCGACGCAGAGGCGCGGGCGGCGATCTACAGGCTGGGACGCAGGGCGTTCGAAGATCGGCTGATGCGCGCCCAGGCGGCCGGCGGGCGCGATGCTGCGCGGCTGCGGGCGCTGGCTGCCGACTGGACCCCTCCCAGAATGCCGGTCGGGGGGCGCGATCTGGCGCGTCTGGGCCTGGCGCCAGGGCCGGATACGGGGCGGTTGTTGAAGGCGTTCGAGGACGGTTGGGTCGCTGACCACTTCCCTGCCGAGGGGCATGAGGGGCGGCTGAAAGCGCTCATCGCGGCGGCTGAGCGCGGGTGAACTCGGTGATGACGGGGCGGTGGTCGGATCCCGTTGGCTGGCCCAGGCGGCGCGTGATCAGGGCCAGATCCGGCGAGCGATAGACCTGATCGATGGTGATGCCGGCGAAGGCGGGAATCTGGCTGGGCCAGGTGCCGGGCCAGCCGGGCGCGGGGACCAGGCCCAAGTCGGACTGGATTTGTTTGCCGATGCGGGCGCTGGAGACGCTGTTGAAATCTCCGGCGGCAATAGTGGCATACTCTGGCGCGGCCTTCATCCGCTCTGCCAGGGCCATGACTTGGGTGATCTGGCCCCACTGATATTGATAAGGCCAGGGTCGGGTCAGGTGGACGCCAAAGATGTTGATCGGGCCGATGGGCGTCTGAACCGTTGCCCCCACGGCGCTGAGGCCGTCGGGACGCTCGGGCAGGCGTTGCAGGATCGGATAGCGCGAGGCGATGATCGAGCGCGCGTGGTCGCCGGCGCGCGCCTGGCCGATCAGAACGCGATGGGGATAGTCCGGCAGCAACTGGTCTAGCCGCGACGCCGGCGCCTGCCCCAACTCGACCAGCACCAGGATGTCGGCGTCGGCGGCCGCGATGGACCGGCGCATGGCAGCGACATCGGTGTTGAACACATACAGATTGGCCGAATAGACCCGCACGATCGGCTGGTCAGGCACGGGCACGCCCTTCGTCGGCGTCCATTGCGGCCAGACCGACAGGGCCAGCACCACGCACGCCAGTCCACCGACGATCGAGGCCGGCCATAGGCGAAAGAGCAGACACGCCACGGTCACGCCGACGGCCGCCAGCAATACCGGCGATGTGAACTGCGCCAGGATATCCACCCAGCGATGGCCGATGCCGCTGAGCGCCGCTACGCCGAAAGCCGCCAAGCCCAGCAGCAGGGCGCTCGCCGTCACATTCGCCGCCAGCTTGATCAGGGTCATCGAAGACGTATCTCTCGGATTGAACAGGAAGCCTCGCCCAGCGTTAAGGCGACGCTTTGGAGGGCGACATGGCCAGACGGTCGATCCGGGATATCGAGAACATCTGGTCCAATGTCGAGGGCGTCAAGAAACTGTCGGACCGGGTCATCGGCATCGGCCCGTTCGGCATGGGGCTGGACGCCATGCTGACCTGGGTGCCTGTCGTCGGCACGGCCTATACGGTCGGGACGGGCGGCTGGCTGATGCTTCAGGCCGTGCGGGCCAAGGCGACGCCGGCGACACTGGCGCGGATGGGGGCCTATATGGCCATCGACACCGCCACTGGCACGGTGCCCATCGCGGGCGACATCGTCGACACCTTCTTTCCGGGACAGCTGATGGCGGCGCGGGCGCTGCAAAAGCATATCGAGAGCACCCACTGGGTCGAGGACACCGAGGCCAATGCGCGCGCCACCGGCGACCACGAGATGCACGAGGCCCGCGTGCAGAACGACAAGACGCTGAAGCGGATCATCTATCTGCACGACTGAGATGCGCTGGCTGAGGCGGCCTAGCCAGCGTTTTCTCCGCAACGAATCTGCCTGAAATCAAGGACCTGATCCAAATGAACGCCCGTCTTCCGGCCTGAGGAAGGGCTGCGCCCAGACTGATCTCCACGACAACGGAGAGAAGAATGAGCGACGATTTCAGCGCGCGTCTGAACCTGCCTTATCTGGCGGCGGGGCAGATGCAGAAGCATGTGACCATGAATACGGCCCTGACCCGGCTGGACGCCCTGTTGCAGACGGCGGTGGTCAGTCGCACGACGGTCATCCAGCCGGCCGATGCGTCGGATGGCGATCTCTATATCCTGCCGCAAGAGGCCGAAGGCGTAGCCTGGGCCGGGCGGGCGGCCGGCGCCCTGATGCGGTTCGAGCGCGGCGGCTGGACCGTCGTGACGACGCCGGACGGCATGATCGCCGGCGTCCTGGATGAAGGCGTCGTGGTGGTGCGGGCCGATGAGGGCTGGATCACGCTGGGGCAGCGACTGGGCGAGGTGCAGGGCCTAACGCGGCTGGGTCTCGGGACGACCGCCGACGAAGCCAATCCCTTGGCGGCCAAGATCAACGCCGCCCTGTTCACGGCGCGCGGTGAGGAGGAAGGTGGCGACGGCGACCTGCGCCTGACGCTGAACAAGACGACGGCGGGCGATGTCCTGTCGCTGCTGTTCCAGAGCGGATACGCCGCCCGCGCAGAGCTGGGCCTGATCGGCGACGACGACCTGAGCCTCAAGGCCTGCGACGACGCCGGGATATGGCGGTCGGTGTGGCGCGTGGATCGCGCGACGGGACGTATCGCCTTCGATCAGGGCGCGATCCGGCGCGACACGACGCTGTTCACCAGCGATGACGACTATGCCCTGCCGGCCTGGGCGCGCTGGGTCGAGGCGACGTGCGTGGGCGGCGGAGGCGGCGGGGGCGCAGGGCTGGCGGGTCCGGCTGGTACGTCGCGCCTTGGCGGCGGCGGAGGCGGCGCCGGCGGGGTGAGCCTAGGACGCTGGTCGGCCGACGATCTGGACGGCGTCCTGACGATCACGGTCGGCGCCGGCGGGATCGGCGGCGTTTCGGGCGGCGACAGTGAGGTCGCGACGGGTGACACGGTCCTGTTGCGCGCGACGGGCGGGACCGCAGGCGGCTCTGGCGTCGCTGGAGCAGGCGGTATCGGCCAACGGCTCGCCAATCCTGGCGGCAGTTCTTCGACAACCGCAACGGCGGCGACGGGCGCAGAAACCCTTTGCTCGGACGGGCCGGGCGGCGGCGGCGGGGGCGGCGACGCATCAGCGAGCGGAGCGGGCGGCCCCGGCGGCTGGTCGGGCCTTCGCGCTGCCGGCGGTGTCGCGGGCGCTGCGGGACAGGCCGCGCCCAAGCCGCTGTTGTCGATCGTCGGCGGCGGCGGCGGGGGCGGCGACGCATCAGCGAGCGGAGCGGGCGGCCCCGGCGGCTCAGGCGCGCTGTTCGGGGC
>NZ_WJWX01000043.1:0-11574 GCF_009661015.1 Brevundimonas sp. SPF441
GTGGTGGTGAAGACGTCCATCGCCCGCCCATTCGCGCGGCAGGGTCGGCGAACGCCTCGATCTGGGCGTGCGGGCGATGGACGTCTTCACCACCACCTGCCGGGGCCAGCGCCTGGGCATCTTCGCCGGTTCGGGCGTGGGCAAGTCGGTGCTGCTGTCCATGCTGGCCAAGGAGGCGACGTGCGACGCCGTCGTCGTCGGCCTGATCGGCGAACGGGGCCGCGAGGTGCGCGAGTTCGTGGAAGAGACCCTGGGCGAAGAGGGGCTGAAACGCGCCGTCGTCGTGGTCGCCACGTCGGACGAACCGGCCCTGAAGCGCCGTCAGTCGGCCTATATGACCATGGCCATCGCCGAATATCTGCGCGATCAGGATCTCGAAGTTCTGTGCCTGATGGACAGCGTCACGCGCTTTGCGATGGCCCAGCGCGAGATCGGGCTGGCCGCCGGCGAGCCCCCGACCACCAAGGGCTACACCCCCACCGTCTTCACCGAACTGCCCAAGCTGCTGGAGCGCGCCGGTCCCGGCCCGATCCGCCCCGACGGCACGACGGCGGCGCCCATCACCGCCCTGTTCACCGTGCTGGTGGACGGCGGCGACCATGACGAGCCGATCGCCGACGCCGTGCGCGGTATTCTGGACGGTCACATCGTTATGGACCGCAAGATCGCCGAGCGCGGTCGCTTCCCCGCCATAGACGTGTTGAAGTCCGTCAGCCGCACCCTGCCCGGCTGCCAGACCCCGCCTGAGCGCGAGTTGAACAAGCGCGCGCGCCAGTGTTTGAGCGCCTATGCCAATATGGAAGAACTGATCAAGATCGGCGCCTACCGCACCGGCGCCGACCCCATCGTGGACCGGGCCATCGCCCTGAATCCGGCGCTCGAAGATTTTCTGGGACAGGACAAGGACGATGCGACGCGTCTTTCCGATTCCTTTACCCGGCTGGAAGCAATCCTGAACCAAGGCATGATCAGGGAGTGATGATTTAGATGACCGCTTGGGCCCAATCCCTGATCCGCATCTCCAACTATGAGGTCGAGACGCTGCAGAAGCGCTTGGCCGAGATCGCCGAACGCCGCGCCGGCGCCGAACTCCGCATCGCCGTGCTGGACGCCGAGGCCGAGGGCGAACGCAACCGCGCCCGCATGGACGCCGAGGCCGGCATGATGCTGGGCGCCTATCTGAACGGCTGGAAATCAAGGAAGGCCGCCGCCGAAGGCGACCTGTCGGTGCTGGACGCCGAGGAAGCCGGCGCCCGCGACGCCCTGACCGGCGCCTTCGAAGAGCTGAAGAAGTTCGAACACGTCGCCGAAACCACCCGCCTGAACCAGCTGATCGCCCTCGCCAAGCGCGAAACCGCCGCCTTCGACGAGCTGGGCCTGCGGAAGCGTGCGGTCTGACGACCCGCAGCCTTCTACGTCTGCCTTCGCTGGAGGGAGACGCATGACGCCGACCCGCCGCGCTATCCTCGCCGCCCCGCTCGCGCTCGCCGCCTGCGACCGCTTCGCCTCGGCGGAGCCGTCGCCGCCCAACGTCCCCCCGCTGAAGTCCATCGCCCCGGCGCCCTTCGGCACGGCGATCAAGGCCAGCCAGATCGACGACCCGGACTGGGTCTCGCTTGCCCGCGCCAACGTCTCCCAACTCACGCCCGAGTGGGAGATGAAGATGGAGTACATCCTGGCCGACGGCCTGGACCGGGCCAACTTCGACCGCTCGGACCGTATCGCCGCCTTCGCCCGGGCTGAGGGCATGGCGATGCATGGCCACACCCTGATCTGGTACGCGCAGGGCAAGGAGGCCTTCGCCGGCCTGTCGGGCGCCGCCTTCGACCGCGCCTTCGACAGCTATATCGCCACGGTCGCCGGCCGCTATCGCGGCAAGATCCGCAGCTGGGACGTGGTCAATGAGCCGATCCTGGACGACGGCTCGGGCATGCGCGACTGCCACTGGTCGGCGCGATACGGCCACGACGGCTATATCCTGCGCGCCTTCGAAAGGGCCCGGACCGCGGATCCTGACGCCGTTCTGTTTCTCAACGAATACAATCAGGAGAGCGTGCCGGCCAAGGGCGCGCAGTTCCTGAAACTGGTCGAGCGGCTGCTGAAGGTCGGCTGTCCGCTGCAGGGCCTGGGCCTGCAATCCCACCTGTGGATCGACATCCCCGAGGGCGTCATCGCCGCCTATATGCGCGAGATCAGCCAGTTCGGCCTGCCGATCCATGTGTCGGAGCTGGACTGCACCCTGCGCACCGAAAACCGTCTGGACCTCCGCAGCCAGGCCGACCGGATCGCGGCCCAGGGCGCGCGCGTCACCGAACTGGCCTCGGCCTTCGCGGCCCTGCCCAAGGCCCAGCAGTTCGCCTTCACCGTCTGGGGCCTGCGCGACACCGACAGCTGGTATCGCCAGGGCGACAAGGACGATGGCCGGGACAAGCCCCTGCCCTTCGACAGCTTCGGCCGTCCCAATCCGATGGCGGCCGCCCTCGCGGCAGGCTTCAAGACCCCGGCCTGACGACAGGCCTCTGAATACGGAGACGCCCGGCCGTCTTGCGACAGCCGGGCGTTCCTTTGCGAACCGGAGGGGGCGGCCGGTTTACTTCTTCTTGGCGGTCACGGTCGCCGGCGCCTGGACCGAGGTCTGGGCCTGGGCTTGATGACCCCGGCGATGCGCACGCGGGGCGCGGGCCGACGGCGCAGGGGTCGTCGCCGAAGCGGTCGCGGCCGGACGGGCGGTCATGGCGGTCGAGGGCGCCGGGGTCGTGCCGGCGAAGGCGGCGCCGCTGGTCAGGGCGACGAAGGCGACGGCGGAAACGGCGGCGGCGGTGCGGAAGGATTTCATGTCGATGTCTTTCGTTTGAAGGTCGAAGTCTCAGGAGTGTCGGGTGTCCTGCCGGCCGGGGACGCCGGCAGGACCAGCAAGGTGTCGGGCCTTACTTCTTCTTGGCGGGCGTCACGGCGCGGTGGGTGCCGGCGTGGCTGACCCGGTGATGCGCACGGGCGGAGGCGGCGGGGCGGGCGTGAGCGCCCGACGACGGGGCCGAAGGTGTGCCGGCGAAGGCTGCGCCGCTGGTCAGGATCACCAGTGCGGCGGCGCCGAAAGCGGCGGTGGAACGGAAGGACTTCATGGCGGGTCTTTCTGTGTGTTTGGCGTCCGGCCTCGTGTCGGACAGTCACTGTTTCGGACCCGCGTCCGGCCGGTTCGGGGCCGGTCGGTGTCGCCGCGTATCGTCGGCGAAGAGAATTGTGTCCGACTGTATCCGCCGCGCTTTGGCCATGAGACAGGACGACAGATCGCGCTTCTTAACGCTCGCCCAACGCCAATGTCCCAGACCTCCGCCGCCCCCGTCCTTCTGGTCGTCGACGACGACCGCGAGATCCGAAACCTGTTGTCCGACCATCTGGAGCAGCACGGGTTTCGCACGGTGAAGGCCGCCGACGGTCGGGCCATGAAGGCGGCGCTGGAGGCCGGGCCGGTCGATCTGGTGGTGCTGGACCTGAACCTGCCGGATGAGGACGGCCTGTCGCTGTGTCGCGGCATTCGGGCGGCGTCGAAAACGCCGGTCATAATCCTGACGGCGCGCGGCGATCCCATCGACCGCATCGTGGGGCTGGAGATGGGCGCCGACGACTATATGGCCAAACCCTTCGAGCCGCGCGAACTGGTGGCCCGCATCCGCACCGTCCTGCGGCGCACCGGCGGCGAGGCGACGACGAGCGAGGGACGACACGCCGACTTCTCCGGCTGGTCGCTGGACATCGCCGCGCGGGCCCTGACGGCGCCGGACGGACGGCTGGCCCCGCTGTCGGGCGCCGATTTCGACCTGCTGCACGCCCTGGTCAGGAACGGCGGCAAGCCCCTGTCGCGCGAGCGGATCCGCGCCCTGTCCACCGTCGCCGACGCCGACGACCGCGCCATCGATCTGAGGGTCAGCCGCCTGCGCCAGAAGCTGGGCGACGACGCCAAGGCCCCGGCCCTGATCCGCACGGTGCGCAGCCTGGGCTATATGCTGGCGGGGCCTGTGACATGGCGAGCGTGAGAACCCGCCAAGGCCGGGCCGAGGCCGAGACCACGCGGCTGTTCCTGCTGCTGCTGGTCGGCGCCCTGCTGGCGGCGGGCGTGACCTTCGCCGCCCTGGGCCTCAATCATCGTCACCGCCTGTCGCAGGCCCATGACTTCACCACCGCCGAAAGGATCGTGGATTTGGCCGGCTCCAGCGACGATCCCGCCGCCGGCCTGACCGACGGACTGCCGGATGCGGCGGGCCAAAAGCTGGGCGCGCCCGACCCGTCCCTGACCCACGCGGTCGCCGAGGCCCTGAAGCGGCGAGGCGTGGATGGCGTCTCGGTCAAGGCGTTCGAGGCCTCGGCCGGGGCGTGCGGCGCGGCGACCGATCGCCTGCGGTGCCGCATCCTGGTCCTGCGGCCGGTTAATGGCGCGCCCGTCCCGGTGGCGATCAGCCTGCCGCCCGCTCCGCGCCCCTGGACGCTGAGCCGCGAGGCCGCCGTCCTGCTGTTCGCCGGGCTCGCCGCCGTGCTGCTGACCGGCTGGATGGCGTCGCGTCTGGCAGCCGGGCCGCTGAACCGCCTGTCCCAGGGCGCCGTCGCCCTCAGCCACGATCTGGATCGCCCCCCCCTGGTCGAGGAGGGCGCGCGCGAGGTGCGCGAGGCCGCCGCCGCCCTGAACGCCATGCAGACCCGGCTGAAGGCCCTGATCGAGGATCGCACGCGCGTGCTGGCCGCCGTCGCCCACGATCTGCAGACGCCACTGACCCGGATGCGGCTGCGTGTCGAAAAGATCGAGGACGAGACCCTGCGCGCCCAGCTCATCAGCGACCTGGCCGGCATGCAGCATCTGGTCCGCGAAGGTGTGGACCTGGCCCGGATCGAAACCACGGTCGAGGCCGTGACCCCCGTCGATCTGGACGCGCTTCTATCCGCCATCTGCGAGGACGCGGCCGAGGCGGGCCAGCCGGTCGTCTTCAGCCAGGGCTGCAACGCCGTCGTGCCGACCCGGTCCCAGGCCCTGCGCCGCTGCCTGACCAATCTGATCGACAACGCCGTCCGCCATGGCGGCGACGCGGCCGTCAGCGCCGTGCGCGACGACCATGCGGTGCGCCTGATCGTGCGCGACCACGGCCCCGGCGTGGCGCCGGATCAGTTGGAGAAGCTGTTCGAGCCCTTCTATCGCCTCGATCCGTCCCGCTCGCGCGAGAGCGGCGGCTCCGGCCTGGGCCTGACCATCGCGCGCCGCATGGCCGAACGCGCCGGCACCCATCTGACGCTCGCCAACGCCGAGGGCGGCGGGCTGGAGGCGACCCTGACCTTTCCACAGCCCTGACAAAAAGGGACGCGGCGCCTGCATCCGAACGCCGCGCTCGCCGCCTCTCTCTGAAAGCGTTAGCGTGACGCGTTCAGGAGACCGCCCCTTGCCTCATTCGTTCCTCGCCCGCCGCCGTCCGGCTATCCTGCTGCTGGCCGCCAGCGCCCTGGCCCTCACGCTCAGCCCGCTGGCCAGCCGCCCGGCCGCCGCGCAGGACGCGGCGCGCATGGACCAGGTGATCCGCGCCTCCAGCGACGCCGACGCCTTTTCCGGCTCCGTCCTGGTCGCCCGCGACGGCCGCATCCTTCTGGATCAGGGCTACGGCCTGGCCAATCGCGAGTGGAATATCCCCAACGACGGTGATGTGCAGTTCCGCCTCGGTTCCCTGTCGAAACAGTTCACCGCCGTCGCGGTCATGCTGCTGAACCAGCAGGGCAAGCTGGATCTGGATGCGCCGATCAAGACCTGGCTGCCCGACGCCCCGGCGGCCTGGGACGCGATCACCCCGCGCCATCTGCTCAGCCACACGGCGGGCGTGCCCAACTTCACCGCCTTTTCCGACTTTGAGGCCCAGAAGACCCGGCCCGCGACGCTGCCGCAGCTGATCGCCCGCTTCCGCGACCGGCCGCTGGATTTCGCGCCAGGCTCGCGGTTCGCCTATTCCAACTCGGGCTATGTGCTGCTCAGCGCCATCATCGAGGCGGCCAGCGGCCAGACCTACGCCGACTTCGTCAAGGCCAACCTTTTCCAGCCGCTGGGCATGGGCGACAGCGGCTATGACCGCCACGATGTGATCCTGCCCCGCCGCGCGTCGGGCTATGCGCCGGGCGCCGACGGCGTCGTCAACGCCGACTATGTGGACATGAGCATCCCGACCGGGGCCGGCGCCCTGTATTCGACCACCCACGACCTGCTGAAGTGGGAACAGGGCCTGTTCGGCGGGCGGCTGCTGAACGCCCAGTCGATGACCGCCCTGACCACGCCGGTGCGCAACGGCTACGCCATGGGGCTGATGGTGTCCGAGGCCGACAGCAAGCGTTTGGTTTGGCACAACGGCGCCATCGAGGGCTTCAACACCTATATGGCCTATGATCCTGGCGACCGGACCGCCGTCATCGTCCTGGGCAATCTGAACGGCGAGGCGCCCGACAAACTGGGCGCGGCCCTGGTCACCCTGGCGCGCGGCGGCGCCGTCACCCTGCCCAGCGAACGCCGCGCCGTCGCCCTCTCGCCCGAGGTGCTGAAGGCTTATGAGGGCGTCTATAATCTGGCCCCGACCTTCGCCCTGACGATCTCGGTCGTGGACGGCAAGCTGATGGCCCAGGCCACCGGCCAGCCGGCCTTCGAACTGACGGCGGAGGCTGAGGACGCCTTCTACCTGACCGCCGTCGATGCCCAGATCACCTTCACCCGCAACGCCGCCGGCGCCGTCGAGGGCCTAGTCCTGCACCAGGGCGGGAGGGACATGCCGGCGAAGCGGCAGTAGGGTCTCAACGCAAAACGCCCGCCGTTTCCGGCGGGCGTTTCGAAATCGTGGATCGAACGTCGATCAGGCGGCGACGGTGACGACACCCTCGGCCGGGTCGCGCAGGACATAGCCGCGTCCCCAGACGGTTTCGATATAGTGTTTGCCGTCGGCGGCGGTGGCCAGCTTCTTGCGCAGCTTGCAGATGAAGACGTCGATGATCTTCAGCTCGGGCTCGTCCATGCCGCCGTACAGGTGGTTCAGGAACATTTCCTTGGTCAGGGTCGTGCCCTTGCGGAGCGAGAGCAGCTCCAGCATCTGGTATTCCTTGCCCGTCAGGTGGACGCGGTGACCGTTCACCTCGACCGTCTTGGCGTCCAGGTTCACGGCGATCTCGCCGGTGTGGATGATCGCCTGGGCGTGACCCTTGGAGCGGCGGACCACGGCGTGGGTGCGCGCGATCAGTTCGTCCTTGTGGAAGGGCTTGGTCATGTAGTCGTCGGCGCCGCCGCCGAAGGTCTTGACCTTGGTTTCGATCTCGTGGCTGCCCGACAGGATCATGACCGGGGTGTTGACCTTGCCGACGCGCAGCTGGCGCAGGACTTCCAGGCCGCTCATGTCCGGCAGGTTCAGGTCAAGAAGAATGAGGTCGTAGTCATAGATCTTGCCCAGATCGATGCCTTCCTCGCCCAGGTCCGTCGTATAGACGTTGAAGCCTTCCGACTTCAGCATCAGTTCGATGCTTTGGGCGGTTGCGTGATCGTCTTCAATCAACAGGACGCGCATACGTGCCCCTCCAGGCAAAAGCTTTGCGGTAACCACCCTGACACACGGCCGGGTAACCTTGTTCGCAAGTTAAGACGTGAAAACCTTAAGAAGGGTTAACGCCATCCAATTGAGGCGAATCTAGGCTGATTTGCGAATCGGCGTCGAGAGGCTGGTGTCAACGATTCGAAATTTATTAACCATGTTGGACCCGCGCCCCGTGTTTCGGCCGACAGACCGCCCGTCCTCTCACCTCCCTCACGCACGACGTGCTGCCCGCAACCTCAAGGCGGTTAAGCCGCCACGACCGATTTTGGCGCACAGTAGGATGATATTCCTATCGCGACGTCGCAGCCGCCTATGATGCCGGCGTCGAGAGTTCGTGAGAGGGAGACGTTTCGTGCTGGAGGAATACAGCGTGCCGGTCACCGAGGAGGATCAGGTCAAGGCCGGGCTGGCCATTCATCTGATCGCGGCGCGCACCGGCGCCCATCCGTCGCAGATGACCGGTCGGGGCCGGATGAACCCGCGCGCGGCCCGCCCGCGCTGGCTGGCCATGTACCTGTCGCACGTCGCCTATGGCTGGACGATGGAGCGGGTCGGCCACGTCTTCGGCGTCAATCGTGCCAGCGTCGGCGCCGCCTGCCGCTGGGTCGAGGACGAGCGCGAACAGCGCAGCCTCGACGACCTGATGAACGACCTCGAGGGCTGCATCCAGGGACTGTATCAGTCGCCCCGCCTGGAACTGCCGCAATGAGCCGGCTTCTGGAACGCGCGCGCGATCTGATGGCCAAGCCCGGCGCCTGGCTGTCGTCCGAGGGCGGGGCCTATGCCTTGCGCCTGTCGCCGGATCGCCGCAGCCGCATCAGCCTGACCCTGACCGAGACCGAGTTTCGCGCCCTGATCGACCAGCCCGGCCTGCGCGTGCGGCCCGGCGGCGGCTGGTCGGGACGCGCCCAGCCGGACCCGACGCCGTCCCCCGCCGCTGCCCCCGCCCCTGGCCGTCCCGGCTTCGTGGCGGGCGAGCGCGACCTGATGCAGCCGGACGGCCGCATGGTCCGCGCGCGGGCCAATCTGGGTGAAAGCCCCATCGCCTGGCTGGCGCGACGCAAGGATGCGTCCGGCCGCCCCTGGCTGACCCCGGCCGAGACCGCCGCCGGCGAACGACTGCGGCGCGAGGCGGAACAGGCGACGAAGGGCGCCTCGGTCACCATGCGCTGGGACGCCCTGCCGACCTCCGGCTAGGGAACCGCCGCGCGGATGGAGCCGACCGACCGCGCCCTGTCCGCCGCCCGCCGCGTCGAACAGGCCCTGACCGCCGTCGGCCCGCGCCTTCGCCCCATCCTGAGCCGCATCTGCATCCACGGCGACAGCCTGCAACTGGCCGAAACCGGCCTGGGCCTGCGCCGTCGCCAGGGCAAGACCGTCCTGAAACAGGCGCTGCAGGCGCTGGCGGATCACTATGGGATCGGATGAAGTGCACAGATTGCACTGGATTTTTACTGCGGGGAACGGACGCGGCAAATGTCGGCTTTGGGTGGTAAGCGGCCGTCGGTCAGACGTATCGGATCGGTCTCACCAAGTAGACGCCAAAGTCCACGGTGCTTTGGCTGAACTCAGTCATCCTTATTGCTGCGTCGCGGGCTGCCGGGTCATCAGCGAACCACAGGTGGAAGAAGGTATCGACGTTTTGGGGTGGCGTCATGCCTGGCTTAGCTATGAGTGCGGATACGTCATCGCGAAAGCAGGCCTTCAGCCCCGGCAAGTTCGTTGCGGCATTGTAAACGACGGACCCGTCGCGTGTGACAATGATGACGAGTTTGCTGGCTAGTGCCTCAAACCGCCATGCTGAGCCACTAATGGCATAGCCCGAACCATGGCCGAGGAAGCCGGGCTCATCTTCGACCATGGGGCGAGCCGCATCGCTCGCGAAAGCAATCGCCATGTCTTCAGGCTGATCCCATAGCAGTTCAACAAATCCGTCGGCTTTGATCGGAGAAGCGGGACTGAACTCTGTCTCGATATGATTTTGAATATATCCCCGTATCCGGGGCAGCTGCGACACAGGCGCGGCATGCCGTCGCCACAGGTTTGAAAACGTCCTCCGGTCGTGGTCAGGACGCCGGACCAGAACCGACATGCGTTTAAACATGAGTTTCCTCAGGCAATGGACGCGCCGCCGTCCAAAGTGACGACGGTGCCGGTGGCGTAGGGCGTGGCGGCGAGCAAAAGCAGTTGACGAGCAATATCCTCCGGTCGGCCGACGACGCCCGCGGGATAGTGCGTCGCCAATTTGTCGAACATCGCCTGACGCGCGTCTGCCTCAAGCCCGTTCCACATCTCCGTCTGTACGACCGCGGGCGACACCGCGTTGACCCGGACCGGCTTCAACTCCAGCGCCAGACCCTGAACCAGCGACTCCAAAGCGCCGTTGATCGCGCCCATCAATGCGCGTGTGGCGGCAGGGCGTGTCGCCAAAAATCCAGCAACGACGCTAAGAGATCCCCCAGGCTTGATGTCGGCGTATCGGGCGACCCGATAGAATCCCCAGAACTTGCTGTCGACGGCCGCCCGAGCCGCCTCAATTGATAACTCCCTAACCGCAGCCATTCGTACCTCCGAGCCGGTGACGATTACATGATCCCAGGCAGTCGTTTGAGCGAACAGCGCTGCAACGCTGTCGTCGCTCATCACATCGACCGTTCGTCCCAGTAAGCCAGGATTGGATTTCGCAGCCGCCTCGACCTTGTCGTGGGATCGCGAAGCAATCGTCACCCGCCCGCCCAGTGCGTCGGCCATGACGGCGGTCGCCCGGCCGATGCCCGAGCTGCCTCCGATGACGAGAATGTCCTGGCCAGTCAGATCGATCATTGCACATCTCCATGCGGCATCACTGGAAGGTGCCGGCCGGCATTTAGTGCTACAATCCCCACCAATGATTTTCCGGCCGGTACAAAAACGGCATACCGGCGAGAATGCAAAAGGAGGTGGATATAGACACCCAGGCCCTTTCGGTTTTCGTCACTGCGGTCTCAACAGGGAGCATCGCGGCTGCTGGACGACGTCACGGCCTCGCGCCCGTGGTAGCATCACGCAGGCTTTCAGCGCTGGAGAGCGAAGTCGGCGCGCGGCTGCTGCAACGCTCGACCCGCTCGCTATCCCTGACAGACGAAGGTCAGGCTTTCCTTCCTCACGCCCGCGAGATCCTCGATCGCGAAACGGAAGCCCTTAACGCGCTCCGGCCCGGTCATTCGGGCGCCTCCGGACTTCTAAGGCTGACGGCACCCGCAGCGTTGGGGAGAGAGGTCATTGTTCCCCTGCTGCCCGATCTTTTTGCAGCCCACCCGCAGTTGCGGGTGGAGTTGCGACTGACCGAACGCCTCGTAGACCTCGTTGCTGAAGGCCTGGATCTGGCGATACGGATCGCTGATCTTCGCGACACCGAAATGGTGGCGCGTCGCATTGGAACGGTACGTCGCGTCGTCTGTGCATCGCCCGCCTATCTTGCGCAGCATGGAAACCCGGCAACGCGTAGCGATCTTTCACGACACGAGTGTCTCACTCTGGTCGGCAGCCCACACTGGCTATTCGAGGGTCCGTCTGGAGTGGAAAAGGTCCGCGTGTCCGGTCGAATGACCTGTGATGCGATCGACGGCCTGCATGCAGCCTGTCGGGTCGGCGCCGGTATCGCGATGCTATCCACGTGGTCGGTCGCGAACGATCTAGAGACGGGGCAGTTGATTGAACTTCCGCTCGACGCCTCACCTCATGCGCCGCCGATCGCCGCCCTCTATCCCAGCGCACGGATGCTTTCGCCAAGGGTGAGGGTGTTTATGAGCGCGATCACGAAAGCACTGGAGCGCACTCGTTGCCCTTCTGAGTCGTGATCAGAGGTCCGCTATGAGTCGAGGCCGTGTAAAAACGTGCTGAGCTACGGCGGGGCGGGTGTGGCGACGAGGCGCAGAGCGCCATCGTCTCAGGCCCTGATCGCCTCCATCAGCGGCTTCGTTCCGAGCACCGCCATCAC
>NZ_WJWX01000044.1:0-11003 GCF_009661015.1 Brevundimonas sp. SPF441
GGCACTCGGGAAGCAGCGTCTGCTGCCGGCGGTCTGCACCCTGAACGAAGCGGCTCATACCCACCTCCTGAAGACCTCAGGAGGCTACCCTAATTCGCTCGAGCTGGAGGCGTTTTCACACAGCCTCGGTCGATTTCGGCCATAGGCTTCTGCGTTTAAAGCGGACGTCGACCTATCGGTCTGCAAGCGGTGGCGGTAGGCGTCACCTAGGAGTGGTTAGCGGACGTGGCTCGCGGTAGGGTCTCCCCATGTTTGATCCACCTGGCTCATCCCTTTTTGCGCTGCGTGCAGCCATTGGATGCATAATGATGGCTTGGTTCTCGTTTTTGGGGGGATGGTATTGGGTCGCGGCGCCACTAGCCACGGCTGGAATCTACTGCTTTTGGACATCGATAAAGGCGAAGGGGACGGATTACTGACGTTTTGGCGCTGCTTCTCACCCTCCGACTGAATGTCCGCAAAGGCTCGGAAGCGGACCATAGCTAAAGGGCGGGCAACTGACGTTGCCACGGGGAGCGGCGACGGCCAATATGAGTGATGGTTGAACCGCAAGACGATCCTGACGGTGAAGATGCATGGCACGCAGAACCCTATCGGCCTGAGGACTTCGTTCCACTTCAATATGTGCCGCCAACCCCCATGCAGAGCGCATGGGCAAGATTGAACATCGAGGCCGCGGTGACTGCAGTTACGGTCGTTGTCGCGATGTGCGCGAGAATCATAGGCGTCGCCTGAAAACTCAAACGTAGATCCGTAGCGTCAGAGCCGGGCGTATCACTGTCCTCATTGCAAAACCAGCTATGCGTGGAAAGCGGACCACGCCCAAGGGCAGGTTTCAGGGCATCAGTTCGCCCGGTTTCCCGCCCCCGGACCGGGAGCCTCGACCGCCCAGCAGTCCGCTAGATTCTCCGCCGCCTCGGCCCACCAGATCGCAATCGGTGAGTTGATGTTGCCGGTGATTTCCAGACCGACCATGGCGTCCTGTCGCCCTGATCGGGCCCAGCGGTTCCAGAAGGTATGGGCCGTGCCGTCCAGGACGACGCCCGGGTTCTTGGTTTCCTCGCCCAGGCGAACGGCGTCGGCCCGGACTGCGGGCAATCGCTCCATGTCCTTCATGACCCTTTCGACGGCAGGACAGGCACGCGAGTCCGCCCAGACCACGCTGTTCTCGCCGCTATGATCCCCCGCCTCGCGCCGGATGGCCCAGAAGACGGTCTGGCTGGGATACTCGCCCCGATAGACGGCATAGAAGGTGTTCACCGACCAAGCGCGGTTCAGTTGCCCGATTTCGCTGAGGCCGCCGAACGGTCCGCGCCCTTCGAAGGTCAGGTCGCGCGCATCGCTTTCAATCTGCCGGGCATCGACCTGAGCCATGGCCCCGCCAGCTGAAATCGACATCATCAGGGCGACACAGAACATCTTGATCAGACGAAGTGTTTTCATCCGTCGATGATGCCTAGAGATCGACGTTAACGGCAAGCGAAGATCTGTCGCTGCCTTGGATCGAGGCTCTTGGTTGCAGCAAAGCACCGCTTCCACATCGAATGCGGAACGTGGGAACTTCGGCTATGGGTCGAAATCCGCAATGGCCATCGCGCCGGCAAGCAGACTTTCGCTTAAATTTCGCGCTGCGCTGACAAGAGCGCCCTCATTGCACTCTCTTGTCCGCTCAGATCAGGGCGATGGGGATCAGGATGGCCAGGAGGGAGATCAGCGCCCGGATCAGGGCCAGCACGGCGATGACGGCGCCGCGCCCCTTTGACACGTTCAGCCGCCGGGCGAACCAGCGGGACTGCACGACGACGAACCAGGCCGTGCCGCCGATCATGATCGCGGCGCCGACCGCATTGGGCAGTTCGGGTCGCTGAAAGATGGTCCCGCCCGCCGAGACGAAGGCGGCGCAGACGGCGGCGAGATAGGATTGCGCATAGAAGGGCGCGCGCAGGGTCTCGCGGCTGATGCGCTTCTTCTCGTGACGCAGCAGGGTGACGGCGGCGACCAGCGGGATCAGGCTGAAGGCCAGCGAGCGGAACAGGACCAGGTTCTGCTGGGACGCATAGACCATGCGGTTGAGGTCGGTCGCCTCGGGCGGCGGCGGCACATGCAGCGCCATCGACAGCAGATTGGTCAGGACGATGGTGGCCAGCAGGAACAGCGGCGGGCTAAGCGCGTCGTCGTAGCGACGCTCCTCGCTGTCGCTTTGCTCGCGGTCCGAATAGTCCATCGCCGCCAGCGGCCCGCGCAGGATGCGCCACAGGGTCAGGGGATAGAAGACCAGCCAGCTGACCGCCTCGAAGAGAAACTCCTCGAAACTGCGCAGGATCTTCAGCAGGTCCATTCGCGCCCCCGGTTACGACCCCGCGATCGTGGGTCGCCGGGCCGGCGGTTGCAACCCCCGACTACTGAACCGCCAGCGCCGCCTCGCGGATGCGGCCGACCATGCTGTTCAAGCCATTGGCGCGCTGGCGCGTCAGGGCCGAGGGCAGGCCCAGCCGATCCAGCGCCGCGCGGGCGTCGAAGGCGGCGATCTCCTGCGGCGTGCGGCCGGAATAGAGTTTCAGCAGCAGGGCGATATTGCCCTTGGACAGGGCGCTGTCGCTGTCGGCGGCGAACCACAGCCGCCCGTCGTCCTGGGTCGTCGCCAGCCAGACCTGGGCGGCACAGCCCGGCACCTTGTTGGCCTCGATCCGGTCGGCCTCGTCCAGCGGAGCCAGCCCCTTGCCCAGTTCGATGACGTATTCGATCCGCTGCTCCCAATCGCCCAGCAGGTCGAAATCCTCGGCCAGTTCGGCCAGGGTCTGGTCCAGGGTGTCGGTCGGCGGCGTGCGGTCGGTCATGCGCCGCCAGATAGGCCGCGCGGCCGTTAACGACAACCGGCCGTTTTGTCCCCCGATATTCATGGTGAACGCCGCAATGGGGTTCGCCTCAGGGGGGAGCGGCCTCGCACCGACTCAGCCGCAGCCCTAGTCTGGGCGCAGACGAAACCCATGGCCCGCCCTTCTTGAAACCCGACGCCCACGCCAGATACGAGGACGACCCGACGCACGACGCGGCGTTGGGCGCCCCGCTGGTCGCCTTATGGCATGCGATCTGGGCGGTGGCGGTGGCCCTGACGGCGCTGGCGGCCCAGATGATGGACGGGCTGAAGGACGCGCCACTGGCCGCCCTGCTGCTGATGGCCTTCCCCGGCGTGTTCGGCGTCGTGCTGATGGTGCGCGACAGCGTGGGGCTGAGGGTGGCCGTCATGGGCGGGTGGATTTTGGCCGCCACCGCCTCGGCCGGCCTGACCGGCGGCGTGACCGGCGCCCTGCCCGGCCTGATCCTGACGCCGCTGGCGGCGGGGATCGCCCTAGATCACGGCGTGCATCATGCCCGCGTCGGCGCCGATCGTCTGACCCGGATGGGCGCCTTTGCGGTGGCCCTGCCGCTGCTGGCGGGGCTGATCTCGACCTGGCTGAACGGGGCGGAAGCGCAAGGCCCCTTGCTGGCCGCCGTCTCGGGCCTGCTGGCGATGGGCGCGATCATCGCCGCCATGCGCCTGACCTGGAGCGCGCGCCAGCGTCGTCTGGCCGAAGCCGAGGATGAGGCCGCCCGGATCGCCGCTTTGCTGGAGGATCAGCCGGCCCTGACCCTGCTGCTCGATCCGTCGGGCCGCGCGGTCGCGACCTGGGGCACGCCGCCGCCCGCCCTGTCGGTGCTGGCCCTGACCGAACAGGGCCTGATCTCGGCCGTGCATGCGCCGGATCGCCCGGCCGTGTCCGCGGCCCTGGCTCGCGCCCTGTCGGGCCAGTCGGTCGAGGTCCAGTTCACCCCGCGCATCGCCTTGGACCGCCGCGTCGTCATGATCCTAGGCCCGTTCCAGCACGAGACGGATCGCCCGCGCCTGATCGCTCAAGCGTTCGACGGCACGGCCCAGTTCGCCCGCGAGCTGGGGCTGGAGACCGCGCGCGTCGAGGCCGAGGCCCAGTCGGCCGGCAAGACCCGCTTCCTGGCCAATATGAGCCACGAGCTGCGCACGCCTCTGAACGCCGTCATCGGTTTCGCCGACATCATGCGTCAGAAGCTGTTCGGGCCCCTGCCCGAACGCTACGCCGGATACGCCGACGCCATCCATCAGGCGGGCGGCCATCTGCTGGATCTGATCAACGACGTCCTGGACCTGTCCAAGATCGAGGCCGAGCGCTACCAGTTGGCGATGGAGACGTTCGACGCCCGCGACGCCGTGTCCGCCGCCGTCGCCCTGGTCCGGCTTCAGGCGGACGACAAGGGGGTTGAGCTGGCCGCCGTCCTGCCGTCCGAGCCGATCAAGGTCCGCGCTGACGCCCGCGCCCTGAAGCAGATGGCGCTGAACCTGCTGTCCAATGCGGTCAAGTTTACCCCGGCCGGCGGATCCGTCACCATCACCCTGGACGCCGACGGGCCGGACCTGGATCTGGCCGTCTCCGACACCGGCGTCGGCATCGCGCCGCAGGACCTGCAACGGCTGGGCCGCCCCTTCGAACAGGCCGGCGGCGCCGACCAGAAGGCGCAAGGCACAGGCCTGGGCCTATCCCTGGTCCGCAGCCTGACCGAACTGCACGGGGGCCGCATGACCATCGACAGCACCCTGGGCGAAGGCGCGGCGGTGATGATCCGGTTGCCGGTGATGGTGACGGCAGGGTCGCTGGATCCGCAGCCGAGCGAAGCGCCGCCTGCGACGGTTGAGGCTTGAAGCACCGGCATTACCGCCTAGGGTGATTGCCGATGACAGAGGATAGCCTCGTGAGGACCTGGCTCTGGATAATAGGCGCGTCGCTGCTGATCGGTGCTTGCGGCAGTGACCGGGTCTCCACCACCAAGTCCGTCCTATGCCAGCTTTCAAATCCAGAGAACACTGCGCCCCTATACATCGCCACTGATCTGGACAGAGAACGCCTGTCGCCCTGCAATCCATCTGACCGACGTTTTCAGGTCCTCGTCATTGCGAACGACAGGCCATCAGGTGTGATCGGAAGCCGTGCAGATGGCGTCTCGACCGCTCTGCCGACGCCGATCCCCAAAGATGAACTCAGTGCTGCGGAAGGCTATGCGACGGCGGCGATGCAGACCGACTGGCGCCCGCTGTCTACCAGCAACCCTGCTTTTGAGAGCTGCGATCTGACCTGCACAATCCCGTTTGCCTACGGCGAGAACATCGTCCGTGTCAGCTACGACGCAGGCGGCGAATTCGATCCATCCCATGCAGCCAACATCGTGCGGAACGCTACCTTATTGCTTTCTGAAAACAGTCGTCCCGGCAGGTAGGCGCCGGATCGACGGAGGTTTGCCAGAGTCGAACGCCACCTAAACCTGCCCCATCGCCAGAAACGCCCGGCCCGCTGCGAAGTCGCCGGCTTCGAAGGTGGAGCGGGCGATGCTGCCGTCGCGGAACAGGAACTCGACGGTGAAGACCTCGCGCGGGTCCAGCGCCGACAAGGCGTCGGCGGCGGCGGCGGGGAACAGCCAGGCCTGACCGGCCGGGCGGCCTTCGGGCAGCAGCATCGTATCGGCGCTGGTCACGCCGGCGGCCCAGAAGGCGCGGCGTTGCGCGGCGGGCGGCAGGTCGTGCGACAGCCATGGACGCGGCGCCACCGTGTGGTCGCGCATCACCACCCGCACCCCGGTCGGCCGCGAGCGCCCCTGCCAGGACACGACGGCGGCCAGTTGATCGGGCCGGTCCATGCCGCCCACCACGCCGAACCGCACGGGCGAGGCGCCGGTCACGGTCGCCTGCATCAGCCGCCAGGTCGGGCGCGCATAGGCGGCGCGATCCGCGCTCCACTTTCGGCGATCGCCGGGAAACTCCATCCGCGTCGTGCGCGACCAGCCGGAAAAGGCGGTCTGGACCCGGCCCTGAACCGTCTTCAGATCGGTCGAGCCGCACGGCGTCGTGTTCGCGCGCGCCCGCGCCCGCTGGGAAGTCTCGGCCAGCTGCCGGTCGTTGGATCCCGCCCGCAGGGCCGCGCCCCGCGCCTGCCAGGCGGCGGCCGTCAGGGCGGCGGTCAGTTGCGGCTCGAACAGGCCGCAGCGGTCGTTGGCGGCCAGCACGAAGCTGCGCTCATAGAAGCGGTCCTGCGGCGCGGCGAAGGCTGCGGCGGGCGTCGCGGCGATCAGCACGGCCGACAGGAAACCTCTGGCTTGCCGGGGGGAAAGGCCTATCCTCATGCCCCGACCCTAGCGCGCCAGGGTTGGGGTTCCGTGTTCGAGCAGGGTTAGCGAATTGCTTCTTTCCAGCGACCTGTGGGTCAGCGCCCTGATCCGCCGCGCCCAGATCGAGGGCGCCTATGCGACCGTGGTCAAGAAGGGCGACGCGCGCGCCGGCTCGGTCATCGTCAAGGCCTACGACACCTCCACCCGCACCGCCCGCCTGTTCACCGAAGCCTTCGGCACCGACGGCGACCGCCTGTGGATCCAGCCCGTCACGTCCGAAAGCGAAAGCGAACTGGACGCCTATATCGCCCGTCAGCGCGGGTATGATCCGGATTTGTGGGTCGTCGAGATCGAAGACCGTCAGGGCCGGCATTTCATCACGGAGACGGTTCAGGCTTGATTCCCGGCGCTCTGATTTGAGCGGGATTATTTATCTCGTCCATCAAACGCCGCGCGCGCCGCCTCTATGCGGTCGATGTTTTTCTCGGCCCACATCCAGACGCCGCAGAAGGCTTCGGCCAGGGTGAAGCCCAGGTCGGTCAGGCGGTATTCGACCTTGGGCGGGATGACGGGGTGGACGGTGCGGGTCACCAGGCCGTCGCGCTCCATCTGGCGCAGGGTCTGGGTCAGCATCTTCTGGCTGATCCCGCCGACCAGGTCGCCGACGCGGGTGAAACGGGTCTCGCCGTGCTCGGCCAGAACCTCCAGGATCAGCATGGTCCATTTGTCGGCGACGCGGCCGATCACGTCGTTGACCAAGGCCTCCACGCGCGGATCGGCGACCTCGCCGGTCTCGGGATGAGCAATTCTTGCGGGCGGAAGTGCCGTCATAGCCATTTCTTTCTGGGCGGTAAGTAGGGCAGTTCCGAGTGCCTACTTTCGATTAGAGAGTGATCGCCATACCTCGCTTTCATCGCTGACGCATCCCGAGGAGACGATCATGAACATCACCGGCAACACCATACTGATCACCGGCGGCGGCACGGGCATCGGCCGCGCCCTCGCCGAGGCGCTGCACGCGCGCGGCAATCAGATCATCATCACCGGCCGTCGCGAAGACGTGCTGAAAGAGACGGCGGCCGCCAATCCCGGCATGGCCTGGGCGACGCTGGACATGGAGGACGCCGCGTCCGTCGCCGACTTCGGCGCCCAAGTCGTCAAGGACCACCCCGCCCTGAACGTCGTCATTCTTAACGCCGGCATCATGAAGGCAGAGGACTTGAAGGCCCAGCCGTTCGACCTGGCCGTCGTGGAAACGATCATCGCCACCAATCTGTTCGGGCCGATCCGCCTGACAGCCGCTCTGCTGCCGCATCTGACGGCCCAGCCGAAGGCGACGGTGATGACGGTGACGTCGGGCCTGGCCTTCGTCCCGCTGACGGCGACGCCGACATACAATGCGACCAAGGCGGCGTTGCATTCGTGGAGCCAATCCCTGCGGCATCAACTGGCGGACACCGCGGTCGAGGTGCTGGAACTGGCCCCGCCCGGCGTCGCCACCGACATAATGCCAGGCCATGCGGAAAACCCCGCCTCCATGCCGCTGGCCGACTATACGGCCGAGGTCATCGGCCTGATCGAACGCGGCGAGACCCCGCGCGGCGAAATCCTGGTCGAGCGGGTCAAGCCGCTGCGGTTTGCGGCAGCGAATGGCTACGACGCGGTGTTCGAGCAGTTGAACGGCGCGCACTGAGGCCGCGCACCAAGACCTCTCCCTTCCCCCGGCGGGGACGGAGAGGTCCAGCGCGGGATCAATCCTCGTCCATCTTCAGGGCGGCGATGAAGGCTTCCTGCGGGATTTCGACCTTGCCGAACTGGCGCATACGCTTCTTGCCGGCCTTCTGCTTTTCCAGGAGCTTCTTCTTGCGGGTGGCGTCGCCGCCGTAGCATTTCGAGGTCACGTCCTTGCGCAGGGCGCGGACGGTCTCGCGGGCGATGATCTTGCCGCCGATGGCCGCCTGGATCGGGATCTGGAACAGGTGGGGCGGGATCAGTTCCTTCATCTTCTCGACCATGCCCCGGCCGCGCGTCTCGGCGCGGGCGCGGTGGACCAGCATGGACAGGGCGTCGACCGGCTCGGCGTTGACCAGGATAGACATCTTCACCAGGTCGCCGACCTTGTATTCGGTGATCTCGTAGTCGAACGAGGCGTAGCCCTTCGAGATCGACTTCAGCCGGTCGTAGAAGTCGAACACCACCTCGTTCAGCGGCAGCTCATAGACCACCATGGCGCGGTTGCCGACGTAGGACAGTTCGATCTGCTGGCCGCGACGGTCCTGGCACAGCTTGATGACGCCGCCCAGGTATTCGTCCGGGGTCAGGATGGTGGCCTTGATCCAAGGCTCGGCGATCGTCTCGATCTGCATCACGTCGGGCAGGTCGGCCGGGTTGTGCAGGTCCATTTCGGAGCCGTCGCGCAGGCCGATCTTGTAGACGACGGACGGCGCCGTGGCGATCAGGTCGAGGTTGAACTCGCGGCTCAGGCGCTCCTGGATGATTTCCAGGTGCAGCAAACCCAAAAAGCCGCAGCGGAAGCCGAAGCCAAGCGCCGCCGAGCTTTCCATCTCATAGGTGAAGGAGGCGTCGTTCAGACGCAGCTTGCCGATCGCGGCGCGCAGGTCCTCGAAGTCGGCGGCGTCCACCGGGAACAGGCCGCAGAAGACGACCGACTGGACTTCCTTGAACCCCTTCAGCGGCTCGGCGGTCGGCTTCTTCTCATCGGTGATGGTGTCGCCGACGGCGGCGTGGGCCACTTCCTTGATCTGGGCGGTGATGAAGCCGACCTCGCCGGGACCAAGCTGGTCCACGGGCGTGTTCTTGGGCAGGAAGACGCCGACCCGGTCGATCAGGTGGGTCGAGCCGTTGCGCATCATCTTGACCCGCATGCCGGTCTTCAGCACGCCGTCGAAGACCCGCACCAGGACAACGACGCCGAGGTAAGGATCGTACCAGGCGTCGACCAGCATGGCCTTCAGCGGCGCGTTCACGTCGCCCTTGGGCGCCGGCAGCTTGGTGACGATGGCCTCCAGCACCTCCTCGATGCCGATGCCGGACTTGGCGCTGGCCAGGACCGCTTCGGAGGCGTCGATGCCGATCACGTCCTCGATCTGGGCGCGCACGCGGTCCGGCTCGGCGGCCGGCAGATCGACCTTGTTCAGGACCGGGACGATCTCGTGGTTGTTGTCGATGGCCTGATAGACATTGGCCAGGGTCTGGGCCTCGACCCCTTGCGAGGCGTCCACGACCAGCAGCGAGCCTTCGCAGGCGGCCAGGGACCGGCTGACCTCATAGGCGAAGTCCACGTGGCCCGGCGTGTCCATCAGGTTCAGGATATAGTCCTGCCCGTCCTTGGCCCGATAGGTCAGGCGCACGGTCTGGGCCTTGATGGTGATGCCCCGTTCCTTCTCGATCTCCATATTGTCGAGCACCTGCTCGGACATCTCGCGCGCGGTCAGGCCGCCGGTGTGCTGGATCAGGCGGTCGGACAGGGTCGACTTGCCATGGTCGATGTGCGCGACCACGCTGAAGTTGCGAATGTTCGAGATCGGGGGAGTCGTCATCCGCGCGCCCCTATCACGCGCGGGCGCCGGGGACCAGACGCGGCACGATCCGCAGCCAGCACGGCCGCGTATTACAGCTTGGCAATGATGGCGTTTGTCTTTGAGCGCGGCCCAGGGACGCTATAAGGGAAACAGCCATCGCCTGATCGCTCTTCAAGGACGTTTTTCCGTGCTCCAGACGACCCGACCCACACTTCTGGCCGGTGCGGCCGTTCTGGCCGTCCTGCTGCTGGCCGGCTGCGGCGGCGGAGACGACAAGCAGGCCGACGGCAAGGAGGCGGCCGGCGCTCGCCAGACCGTGACCGCCGCGACCGTGACCCAGATCAACCTGGCCCGCACCGTCAACGCCTCGGGCTCCGTCTCCGCCTGGGAAGAGGTGCCGGTGGCGGCCGAGACCGGCGGGCTGACCGCCGTCGCCGTCTATGTGGACGAAGGCTCCTACGTCCGTCAGGGCCAGCCGCTGGTGCAGATGAACGACGTCTTGCTGCGCGCCCAGCTGCGCCAGCAGCAGGCCCAGGTGCAACTGGCCGAGGCCAATGTGGCGCGCGACAACGCGGCGCTTGATCGCGCGCAGCAGCTGAAGGAACGCGGCTTCCTCAGCCAGGCGTCGCTGGACACGGCCCTGGCGAATCAGCGCAGCTCGAACGCCAATCTGGCCGCCGCCCGCGCGGCCCTGAGCCAGACCCAGACCCAGTTGTCACAGGCGACCATCCGCGCGCCCGTCAGCGGCCTGATCATCAGCCGCAGCGTCACCAAGGGCCAGATCATCGCCGCCGGGACCGAACTGTTCCGCATGGTGCGCGACGGCCGGCTGGAACTTGACGCCCAGGTGCCGGAAACCGAACTGTCGCTGGTCCGCGCCGGTCAGTCCGCGATCGTGGCCTCCAGCGAGGCCGGCCAGACCACCGGCTCGGTCCGCATCGTCACGCCCGAGGTCAATGCGCAGACCCGCCTGGGCCTGGCCCGCATCTCCCTGGCGCCCGGCGCCCAGCTGCGCCCCGGCATGTTCGCCCGCGCCGAGATCGCCGTCGGCGATCAGCCCGCCCTGGTCGTGCCGTCCTCGGCGGTCGTCTATCGCGAGGCCAAGGCCGGCGTCTATGTCGTGGGTCAGGGCGATGTCGTCCGCTTCGTCCCGGTCACGACCGGCGTTCGAAGCGGCGACCGCGTCGCGGTCACGGGTGTCCAGGCCGGTCAGCGCGTCGTGGTCCAGGGCGCAGGCTTCCTGGGCGAAGGCGACCATGTGACGGTGGCCCCGGCGACCGCGGCGCCCCAGCC
>NZ_WJWX01000045.1:0-7895 GCF_009661015.1 Brevundimonas sp. SPF441
CCGAGTAAGGCAGGTTGGCCTGGAAGACGTTGGAGTCGTAACCGGCGCCCGAGTTGTTCACCAGGCCGCGGATGTCGTTCTTGGACACGGTGACGGTGTTGGACGTGTTGCAGCCGGCCAGGTTGGTATCGATGGTGACGTTGGCCGGAGCGGTCATGTCAAAGGCGTTGGCCGGGCCGGTGTCGTCCGAGGCGTAGATGCCGATGGTGCCGAAGTCGATCGTGGTCGAGGCGTTGCCGGTGTAATAGGCGCAGTCCGTCGACACAGCGCCCTTCAGGGTGAAGGTCGCGCCGTCGTTGTTCGACGCCGTGCCATTGTTCGCAGCCGAGCTGCCCGAGATGGTGATCAGCGACACATTGCTGTTGACGCTAGGGTTCAGCGCATCGGCGATACCCACGATGGTCGTGTTGTTGCTTGTGCCCGTGAATGAAACGCCAGGAATGGTGCCGAACGGCGTCGAGATCGGGGGCGTAATCTGAACGGTGCCCGTAACGGAGCCCTGGTAGACGGTGCCGGCCATGGCGGGAGCGGCGGTCAGAGCCAGCGCGGCGGCGCCGGCCATCAGGGAAGCGAACTTCTTCATTTCAGTCTCTCCAAGCGAATGATTTCGCGAAAAATAGTCGATCGAGGCGGCAGTCCCTCCCCGTCCGATCTCGTCCAGTTAATCTGTTGTTAACAAACCGTCAACAGTAAAGAACGGCGTTAGCTATCATTTTTGAGTGTATTCGCGCGTCAGGAGAAACATTTGTTTTGCTCAACTCAAGCAAAAGTAATTTTTCCTTTTACTAAAAATAATGCGAAAACTGTTCTGGACTGAATATCTACCGGTAATTAGCGCTGTCAGACGCGCGGCGTTACCGTCACCGTTAAGGTTTCAGTATACTGCCCGGCCAGAAGACCTGCTCCGGCCGGTTGACGCGTGCGGAACTCGATCTTGCCACCGCCGGCCGCGATGCCGTCGCCACTGCTCAGCATTCCCACATGGTCGGCGCTGCTGAAGCTGGCCTGCACCGTGCGGGGTTCAGGCCGAAGCGTCGGAACGGTCAAGGTGACGTCATAGGGGAGGACACCCGCGAACGGGCCTTCGCCTTGCGGTTTGGTGACGTGAGCCAGACCGCCTCGCGCCGAAGTCACGCCCAGATCGAACGGCACATTGCAGTTCAGACCGAAAAGCGCGGTAGCGCGTTCGCCGCCCGTCAGCTCGCCAAAGTCGATGTCTCCGCCGCCCTGTATCTCGCAACGTGGGACGATCTGGCCCACGACGTTGACGTTCAGGGTCTTGCCCACGTCGAGGTTGTCGGCGACAGGCTTGGCCAGGGCCGGCCACGCAGTGGCGGCGACGATCAGCGCAACGGCTCCGCTCAGCCGGCGGACCGACGCGCGCAAAGGCTTCGATGAATTCTGCATTGCCCAACCCCGTTTCCGCCCCCAAGGACGGCCCGTCACCCCTGACGGTTCGCCCCACCCCTTCCAAAAGCCGTGCCACCCCGAATCGAGACGTTCGGCGCCGGGCAGACTTGGGTTAACAAATAGTTAACGGTGGCCGCTTTACGCCGAAGATCGGCGGTATGCAATGTGTTTGCTGAAAAGCGTTGTGCGTCAGGCTGCCGCAAGTGCGCGGCGTTCGCAGAACTCGGTCATCGCTTTCGGGACGGTTAGGCTGACGACGCCAGTCACGGCGCTTCGGCGGCGAGCACGTGTATTCTCAGCGTCCCATCGCGGGACAACCAACCGCTAGCGAACTGTTTCACAATGGCACACAAAATCGAGTAGCTGCCCGAGATGGCGCCGTTTCGTTGCCAATGCGGCAACGCGTCAAGGGTCGGGACTGGAGCGGGTGAGGGGAATCGAACCCCTGACATTCAGCTTGGGAAGCTGACGTTCTACCTCTGAACTACACCCGCCCAGAAAAAACGCCGGAGCGGCGTCTGCGCGCTCCGGCGTTGATTGTCTTAGCTGCCGCAGCGGCCGCGCTCAAGGCAGAGGTTATTGAGCCGCCTCGACCGTCACGCCGCGCTTTTGCAGGATGGCCTGGACGCTGTCGTCACCGGTCAGGTGGGCGGCGCCGACGGCGATGAAGGCGGTGCCGGAGCCTTCGAGCAGGGTCTGGATCTGGTTGGCCCAGTCGGTGTTCCGATCCACCAGAACGGACTGATAGAGCGCCGGCGAGGCCTCCTTCATCTCCTTGATCGTGACGCGGTCCAGCGTCGCGACATCGCCCCGGGCCCAGGCCTCGACCATTTCATCCAGTTTTGTGGCGGCGTTCTCGTAGTCCTTCAGCGTCTCGCGCAGGAAGACCAGTTGCACGTCGTCGGGCAGGCCGGCCAAGATGCCGATCTGTTTGTCGATGGTCTCGAAGCCGTGGATCGGCTTGCCCGCCGCTTCGGCCCGCGCCTTCAGCACCAGTTCGACGCCCGACGTGGGGTCATAGCCGGCCTTGATCAGCGGCGCGACCGACAGGCTGAGCGCCGCCAGCCAAGGCTTCATCGGCTGAAGTTGGGCGGCTGAGGCGCCCATGGACTGGGCCGCCGCGTCCAGCTCGGCGTTCTCTTCGGGGGTCAGGCGACTGGACAGGGGCGTCTCGGGCGACAGGCCGTGCTGCTGGATCAGCGGCATGATGGCGGCCTGGTCGTCGGGATTGCTGATCTCGAACCAGATGTCCGACGCGCTGTCGAAGGCGGCCTCGACGCGGGGGCTGGCCCAGCCGGTCGTGGGGCGCAGCACATGGACCGAGCCGAACAGATACAGGGTCGAATCCGCATCCTTGACCACCCACAGGGCGGGGCCTTCGCCCTGGATCGGCGCAGGGGCGGCCGGCGCGGCTGTCTGGGCCAGAGCGTCGGCCGGGACGCCGGCGATGGTGACGAACAGGGCCAGGCCGCCGGCGACGCCCACAGCGCCGCGCGCTAGGCTGGAAACGGACGACAGAAGGCGATCGGTGAAGGTCATGAGAGGTCTCGTTGTTGTCCAAAATGAAAGAGAAGCAGGACGGATCAGGCTAGGCCGCGACGCACGCTGATCCACACGGAGCAGCCCAGATAGAGCGCAATCAGGACGGCGTAGATGTCCCAGGCCGTGATGGCGGGTGCGGCGCCCAGACGCTCGGCGGCGGCCCAGAGAAACAGGACCAACTGCCCCGCGAAAAAGGTGACGGCCGCCGCCTCGATCACCGCTCGACGCAAGAGCTCGTCGGCCTGGCGATAGATGCGCACATTCATCACCGTGTGGAGCACCAGCAGAAGGCCGATGGCGCTGAGGCCGAGCACAGGATTGACGCCCGCCATGCTGAAGACGACCGGCAGGATCAGGATGACGCCGGAAAAGGCCATGACCAGCGCCTGAAACCGGGCCAGAGCCGTCTCATCCGACGAGGCAGGGCCATCCAGATTGTACATCCGACCGAGGCGGTCGGCGTTCAAACTGACGTACATCGCCCACAGCGATCCCGCGACCAGGGCCAGGCCGACCAGCATCGCCAGGCCGTCCGACCAGCGCAAGTCCATGTCGGTCGGGCCGAGTCCGCCCGGCGCGATCCTGGCCAGCCAGGCGCCGACGCCGTAGCCGATCACCCCGAAGACAGCGCCGAAAACAAAGGCGCGAACCCAGCGTGGCCAAGATTCGGGAGAGATAGCGGAAGGCCTCATTTCGTCGGCTCCTGATCGTCCGAGAAGATGGATTCGATGGGCTGGCCGAAGACGCGCGCGATCTTGAAGGCCAGCGGCAGGGAGGGGTCGTAACGGCCGGTCTCCAGCGCGTTCACGGTCTGACGTGATACGCCCAGATGTTCGGCCAGCTGCGCCTGGCTCCAATCGCGCTCGGCGCGCAGGACCTTGAGACGGTTGTTCATGGCTCAGCCCCGCATCCGCGCCAGCCACCACCAAACCCAGACGACGGTATAGCCGATCAGCATGGGGGCGATCATCAAGGCGGCGCCGGCGCACACATAGTCGATGGGCGAGCCGCCTGAGCCGATTTCACGCGCGATGATGTCACGCCACGGCCCGGCCGAGGACAGGATCAGGCCGACGCCGCTCACGCACATGCCGGCCGTGCCACCCCAGTACCAGGCCGCCTTGTGCGCCTCCCGCGCAGCCTCGTCGATCACACGCATCCATTCGGCGCCGATCCACAGGGCGCCGGCCATGATGGCGGCGGCGAAGACTGCGGTCACGATCAGTTCGCCCATCTCGGGCGCGATCCATCCCGAACGGGAGGCGTAACCGACCGCGATGCCGCCGAGGAAGGCGAACAGCAGGCCGCCGCCGAACGTGATCACCGTAGCCTTGATTACCGGCCGCCACTTGCGCATCAGTCAACACCCCTTGTCCTATTGACAAGTTACATTGACATCGCGTCTCCAGGCCTGTCAAGCGCCCTTTCCACAGAAAGAGGCCCTACTCGACCTTGGCGGCTGCGATCAGTTCGGGACGGGCGATGGCGCGGGGCGCGGTTTCGACCGGCGTCAAATCCGGCAACGCCTTGCCCTCATGATCGACCTGCAGATCCTCGAACCGGCGGGCGGAGACCATGACTTGGCTCTCGAGCGAGCCGACGAACTGATTGTATTTGCCGACGGCCGTATCCAGCGCGCGTCCGACGGCGGAGGCATGACCGCCCATGACCGATAGCCGCTTGTAGAGTTCGCGGCCCAGGGCGGCGACCTTGTCGGCATTGGCCGCCTGTTCTTCCGCGCGCCAGCCATAGGCGACGGCCTTGCAGAGGGCGAACAGGGTCGAGGGGGTGACGATGACGACGCGCGAGGCCATGGCCTGGGTCATCAGGTCCGGCTCATGGTCCAGAGCCGTGACCAGGAAGGCGTCGCCGGGCACGAACAGGACGACGAAATCGGGGCTGGGCTTGAACTGGTCCTGATAGGCCTTGGACGACAGTTGGCGCACATGGGTCTTCAGGCTGGCGGCGGTGCGCAGGCCGACCGAGCGGGCGCGCGCCTCTTCGTCGCCCTCCCCGTCGTCGAAGGCCAGCGGGACCTTGGCGTCGATAACGAACATGCCGCCGCCGGGCAGGCGGACGATGAAGTCGGGCCGGTTCTGGCGGCCCTCGTCGTCGGCGCTGGAGGTCTGTTCGGTGAAGTCGAACCTTCCGGCCATGCCGGCGGCCTCCAGCACATTGCGGCAGGTCTGCTCGCCCCAGCGGCCGCGACGGCCCGTATTGCCGCGCAGGGCTTCGGTCAGCTTGCGCGCCTCGTCGCGCGTGGCGGACGAGGCCGTCATCAGCTGGGCCAGTTGCTCGCGCAGCCCCCCGGTCTCTTCGGACCGCGTCTTCTCCAACGCGGCGACATGCTCCTGGAACTTGGTCAGGGTGTCGGCGACAGGTTTCAGCTGGGCGGCCATCCGCTCGCGCGCCAGCTGGTCCTGAGCGCGGAAGGTCTCGGTCGCGCGACTGACCATCTGATCCGCCACGACCTGGGCCGACTGCGCCGCCTGGGCCTTGAGCAGTTCGCCCATTGTCACACGGCTTTCCTCGACCAGATCGATGCGCGCCTCGGCCGCCGCCAGCGCGCCGCTCGTCTTCTGCCAGCCCATATAGGCCCACAGAAAACCACCCGCGAAGGCGGCGGCCAGGACAGCGAGGATCAGCACAAGCATGTTCATGCTCCGTTCCTAACGGGAGTCGCCTTCAATGAGAAGCGGGGCCCTTCCGGCGCCGCTTGTCCGGAACGTCGCCGTTGCGATGACGTTGGTGTCTCAGCCATTTGCACGAAGGACCCGCCCATGACCCCGGAAAAGCCCCACCGACACGACACCGCCGCCGATGCGGTGCACGACGGCCGGCCGGTCGACGCCGAACTGGTGCGCAGCGGCCGTAAGAACCCGCGCATCGCCGTCATCCTGGCGGTTTCGACGCTCGCCGCTGCGGTGCTGCTGTTGGGACTGTGGTTCGTGACCAACGGCGCTTTCAACGCCAAGAACGCTGAGACGGGGCCGCAAGCCGCCGCCGCCGAGACCCAGGCTTTCGCGGGCGACAGCCAGACCCCGCCCGCCGCCGACGCGCCAACGGATTCGACGGGCCGCGCCGTCGCCACCCCGACGGGCGAAGCGCCGAACGTCAACGCCCCGACGGTTCCTTCGAACTAACTCGGTCAGGCCGGGCGGCGGGCGCGCAGGGCCTGGACGATGGTGCCGTCGTCCAGCCAGTCCAGTTCGCCGCCGACCGGCACACCGCGCGCCAGCGAGGTGATCTCCACATCCGGCCCGGCGATCCGCTCAGCGACATAGTGGGCGGTCGTCTGGCCATCGACCGTGGCCGGCAGGGCCAGCACGACCTCGCGCACGCCCCCGCCCCTCACGCGCCCGACCAGTTCGGTGACCCGCAGATGCTCGGGTCCGACACCGTCCAGAGCAGACAGCAGTCCGCCCAGCACATGATATTTTCCGCGAAAGGCGCCGGATCGCTCCATCGCCCACAGGGCGCCGGCCTCCTCGACCACGCAGATCAGGCCATTGTCACGCGATCCGTCCGAACAGATGGCGCAGGGGTCGCGCGTATCCGGCGCGCCGCAAACCGAGCACGACACGACCTTCTCGGCCGTCTCGGCCAGCGACGCCGCCAGCGGGACCAGCAACTGCTCGCGTCGCTTCAACAGCGCCAGCGCCGCACGCCGCGCCGAGCGCGGACCCAGGCCCGGCAGTTTGGCGAGAAGGGAGATCAGCCGTTCGATCTCCGGCCCGGCGGAGGCGGCCATCAGAAGAGTTTCGGCATTCCGGGAATGTTCATCCCGGCCATGGGGCCTGCGGCCTCGCGCATCAGGGCGTTGTTCTGCTCATCCAGCTTGCGCTTGGCGTCGGCATGGGCGGCGACGATCAGATCGGCCAGGATCTCGCCCTCGCCCGGGCTCAGCAGGCTGTCGTCGATCTTGATGGCCGTAATCTCGCCAGGGCCCTTGAGGGACAACGAGACGAGGCCGCCGCCGGAAGAACCCTCGGCGATCGTTTCGGCCATCTTGGATTGGGCGTCCTGCAGCTTTTGCTGCATCGCCTGCGCCTGCTGCATCAGTTGGGTCAGATCTTTCATTCCCTCTAGATAGGGTGAACCAAGCCTGGACGACAGAGGGGTTGTGCGCGGTGCGCGATATCGAAACCCAGCCTTTCGGGATTGGCGCTTGTGGCTGTTTCAAAACACCCTAATTAGCACCCGTAATCGTTGCTATTTAAGTCAGGACGCATCCCATGGCCTATGACGCTGCTCATCAACGCGACGTCCCGCTGTCGGACGCCGCCCTGTCGCAACTGTTCACCGAGGCGCGGACGCGCAACGGCTGGACCGACCGCCCCGTCGCGCCGGAACTGCTGCACAAGCTGTATGACCTGACCAAGTTCGGGCCCACGGCGGTCAACGGGTCGCCCGCCCGCTTCGTCTTCATCACCTCGCCCGAGGCCAAGGCCCGCCTGATTCCGCTGATGAGCGAGGGAAATCGCGACAAGACGCAGCAGGCGCCGGTGACGGTGATCGTCGGTCAGGACATGGATTTCCACGATCATCTCGACGCCCTGTTCCCCCACGCGCCGGGCGCCAAGGCCTGGTTCGCCGACGAGGCCGGTCGGCGTGAGACCGCCTTCCGCAACGCCTCGCTGCAAGGCGGCTATCTGACCATCGCCGCCCGCGCCCTGGGCCTGGATGTCGGGCCGATGTCCGGCTTCGACGCCGCCGGCGTGAAGGCCGAGTTCTTCCCCGACAGCCATGTCGAGCCGAACTATATCCTCAACCTCGGCTATGGCTCGGACGAGAACCTGTTTCCACGCTCGCCGCGCCTGTCGTTCGACGAGGCCGCGCAGATCCTCTGAGCCGAACTGTCGGCCCGAAACGAAGAAGGGCGGCCCGTCGGGCCGCCCTTTTGTCGTTCATCGCCGGAACGATCAGGTGTTGGGGGGCGCAGA
>NZ_WJWX01000046.1:0-6237 GCF_009661015.1 Brevundimonas sp. SPF441
TCCTTCGACCGCGTCCCGTCCCCCGACAGGTCGTACAGCCCCGCCCCCGCATGGGTGTCGAACACCGTCAGCGGACCCGCCGCCTGCCGCGCCTTCACCAGCCAAAGCACCAGGGCATGCTTGACCAGGTCGGCGAAGTTTCCGGCGTGAAAGCTGTGGCGATAGTTCATGCCGCCTCGTCTCGCGCCCGGCCCGCGCGGTCAAGCGGAACTCGCGCGCCAGACAGGGCGTTCGGCCTAAGTCCTTGTACGGAAAGATGCGATGGCCGCCAAAACCACCCTCACCGACACGCAACGCAAGCCGCCCAAGGGCGTCGCGACCCAGGCCAAGCGCGGTCTCGACCTGCGCGACAAGCACGACCGGGGCGGCACTGAGGTCGGCGTGCGCCGCGCCCATCAGTTGGCGGATCAGAAGCCCGTCTCGGACAAGGACATCAAGGACATCTACAGCTATTTCGCCCGCCATACCGTGGACAAGGACGGCAAGGGCTGGGGCAGCCGCACCGATCCTTCGGCCGGCGATATCGCCTGGCTGCTGTGGGGCGGCGACCCGGCCGAGCGCTGGATCAAGCGGCTGCATGATCGCCTCGAAAAGGCGAACGGCTGATGGCCGACGGATCGCACGCCTTCGACATCGCCGCCGAAGTCCCCCAAGGCCTCAGCTATTGCAGCGACGAGTTCGCGGGCCTGACGCGCCGCCGCGCTGGCAAGGGCTGGTCGTATCGCGACGCCAAGGGCAAGACCGTCACGGACGCGAAGACCCTGTCTCGCATCCGCGCCCTGGCCATTCCGCCCGCCTGGACCGACGTCTGGATCTGTCCCAAGGCCAACGGCCATATCCAGGCCACCGGCCGGGACGTGAAGGGCCGCAAACAATACCGCTATCACAACGACTGGAGCACGGCCCGCTCCGAGAACAAGTTCGACAAGCTGCCGGCCTTCTCGCGCAACCTGCCGAAACTGCGGGAGAAGGTCGAACATGATCTGGCTCTTCGCGGCGTCTGTCGCGACAAGGTGCTGGCCACCGCCGTGCGCCTGCTGGAGATCACCCTGATCCGGGTCGGCAACTCCATCTACGCCAAACAGAACCGCAGCTACGGCCTGACGACCCTGCACAAGCGCCACATCGATGTGGATGGCGCGGCCCTGACGTTCGAGTTTCGCGGCAAGAGCGGTAAGGATCACAGCGTCAGCGTCAAGGACCGGCGCCTGGCCAAGGTCGTGCGGCAGCTGGAAGGCCTGCCCGGCCAGCAACTCTTCAAATACCGCGCGGCCGACGGCGCGCTGTGCCCGGTCGATTCCGACGACGTGAACGCCTACATCCGCGAGGCGATGGGCGAGCAGTTCTCGGCCAAGGACTTCCGCACTTGGGCCGGCACCGTCTCGGCGGCGCGGGCGCTGCGCGACACCGAGGCCCCGACCTCGCCCACCGACGCCAAGCGCAAGATCACCGTCTGCGTGAAGGCGGTCGCCGGCCTCTTGGGCAACACCCCCACCGTCTGCCGCGCCTCTTACGTCCACCCCAAGGTCTTCGCCCTGTTCGAAAGCGGCGAGATCGGCAAGGCCTTGCCGGGGCCGGAGACCAAGGGGTTTGAAAAGGCGCTGATCAAACAGCTGCTCGCGGTGTAACGCGGGCGGCGACGTAAATTCGGTGCGGCGTCTTCTGAAGCCACGCCGTCGGCCCTATCTTCGCCCCATGCCCATCGCCCATCTCGACAGTCGCGCCCTGATCTCCGTCACGGGCGAGGATGCGAAACCCTTCCTGCACAATCTGTTGACCCAGGATGTGGAGACGCTGGCCGAAGGCGAACTGCGGTTCGGCGCCCTGTTGTCCCCGCCCGGCCGTC
Source organism: Brevundimonas sp. SPF441 (assembly GCF_009661015.1). NCBI lineage: Bacteria > Pseudomonadati > Pseudomonadota > Alphaproteobacteria > Caulobacterales > Caulobacteraceae > Brevundimonas > Brevundimonas sp. SPF441. The sequence continues at coordinate 1,847 of NZ_WJWX01000046.1, forward strand.
TGCTGTTCGACCTGTTCCTTCTGGGACAGGCTGACGGCGTTCTGCTGGATGTGGCGACTGAACGTCGCGACGCCCTGATCCAGCGCCTGTCGATGTACAAGCTGCGCGCCAAGGTTCAGGTCGCCGCCGACGACCGCCCGGTCTTCGCCGCCTGGCCCGAGGCCCCCGCCGGCTTCAATCCCGACCCCCGCACGCCCCTGATGGGCGGCCGCCTCTATGGCGAGGCGACTGCAGACGCCGCCGAGACCGACTACGACACCCACCGCCTGTCGATCGGCCTGCCCGATCCGACCGCCGACGCGCCCCAGGACAAGACCTATCCGATCGAGGCCGACTTCGACCTGCTGAACGGCATCGACTTCCAGAAGGGCTGTTTCGTCGGCCAGGAAACGACCTCGCGCATGAAGCGCCGAGGCACGATCAAGAACCGGATGCTGCCGCTGGACTTCGACGGCCCGCCTCCCGCCTTCGGCGCCGAGGTGCTGAAGGGCGAACTGCGCGCGGGCGAAGTCCTCTCGGGGCAGGACGGTTCGGTCATGGCCCTGCTGCGCGTCGACCGCCTCGACGGCGACCTGACCGTGGACGGCCGCCCGGTGCGCTTGCGCAAACCCGCCTGGATGGGCGAGGACGTCCTTCCCTCCTCCAACGCGTGAGTCCCCCATGAAGATCGCCGATCAGATCGTCCTCGTCACCGGCGGGGCGCGCGGCGTCGGCGCCGCCTGCGTCCGCGCCTTCGCCCATGAAGGCGCTCGCGTCGTCATCAACTGGAGGAACAGCGGCGAGGCCGCGAACGCTTTAGCCGCCGAGATCGGCGAGCGCGCCCTCGCCCTCCAGGCCGACGTGACCGACCGCGCCGCCGTGGACGCCATGGTCGCGGCTGCGCACAGCCGTTTCGGCGCCCCCGTCACCACCGTCGTCAACAACGCCCTGGACTACAGCTTCAACGGCGACGCCCGCTCTCAGATGACCGCCATAGGCTGGGACGAGATGGATCGCCAGTTCTCGACCGTCGTGCGCGGCGCCCTGAACCTGATCCAGGCGACCGCGCCCGGCATGGCCGCGGGCCGGTTCGGCCGCATCGTCAACATCGGCACCAACCTGTTCCAGAACCCGGTCGTGCCCTACCACGACTACACCGCCGCCAAGGCCGCCCTGCTCAGCCTGACCCGCACCGCCGCCGGCGACCTCGGCCCTGACGGCATCACCGTCAACATGGTCTCGGGCGGTCTCCTGCGCACCACCGACGCCAGCGCCGCCACGCCCGAGGCCGTCTTCGACCTGATCGCCGGCATGACCCCGCTGCGCAGCGTCACGACCCCGCAAGAATTCGCCGACGCCGTCCTCTTCTTCGCTTCCCCCTGGAGCCGCGCGGTCACCGGCCAGAACCTGGTCGTGGACGGCGGATTGGTCCGGGACTGAAGCCCGCGACCTTCCTTTTCCCATTGGGAGAAGGTGGCCCGCAGGGCCGGATGAGGGTCGGGCGGTAGACCAGTTCGCTTGGACCCGACCCTCACCCTTTCGCGCCAGAACGACGGCTATGGCCGCCGTGCGCTCAAGCCCTCTCCCAATGGGAGAGGGACAAACGGCGCTACCCATCGTATCGCCGCGAAACTTCCAACAACATTTCCGCGACTTGCCGCCCGACAGCGTCAATCGACCAGCCCCCGCCGCCGACGCCCCTACAATGCGCGGTTTTAAGCCGGAGGCCGCAAAACCTGACTGCATCACATCGAGCCAAGCCTTCTAGATTAGACGAATTAGACACTTTAGACGGTGTTTTTCCTCCGTCGCCCCGACGCCGAACGCCCTTCCATCGATCGGAACAGACTGGCAATTTCAGGCCATGACCGACTCACACGCCTCAGAGGTTTTCGGCGGCCGATGCGGCTGGTGCGGGACCGACCCGCTCTATGTCGCCTATCACGACACCGAATGGGGCGTGCCCGAGCGCGATCCCCGCGCCCTGTGGGAAAAGCTGGTCCTCGACGGCTTTCAGGCCGGTCTCGCCTGGATCACCATCCTCAGAAAACGCGAGGGCATCCGCGACGCCTTCGACTGTTTCGATCCCGAGATCGTCGCCCGCTATGGCGAGGCAGACATCGAGCGCCTGCTGGGCGATCCCCGCATCATCCGCTCGCGCGCCAAGATCAACGCCGCCATCCGGGGCGCCCAGATCTGGCTTCAGATGCGCGATGACGGCGAGGACTTCTCCGCCTGGCTCTGGTCCTTCGTCGGCGGGGAGCCGATCCAGACCCCCTACGCCGACTATCGCCGGGCCCCGACCCAGACCGAACAGTCCGTCGCCATGGCCAAGGCCCTGAAGAAGCGCGGATTCAACTTCTGCGGCCCGGTCATCGTCTATGCCTTCATGCAGGCTGTCGGCATGGTCAACGATCACCAGACGACCTGCTTCCGTCACGCCCAGGTTCGTGCGATGGCGAACCATGGCTAAAGCCTTCGCAAATCCGAAAGCCTTCCCGACCCTCGCGCTGGAAACGGTGCTGATTCAGCGCGTCAACGGTCACGTCTGCGGCGTGGACGAGGCCGGGCGCGGTCCCTGGGCCGGCCCCGTCTCGGCGGCGGCGGTCATTCTGAACCCCGACGACCTGCCGCCCGGCATCGACGATTCCAAGGCCCTGACGGAAAAGCGGCGCGCCGCCCTTGAGCCCGAGATCAAGGCCCGCGCCGTCGCCTGGGGCGTCGGCTTCGCCTCGGTGGACGAGATCGAGGAGTTGAACATCCTGCACGCCACGGGTCTGGCCATGTGCCGCGCCATCGAGGCCTTGCAGGTCCAGCCGGTCGCCGCCCTGGTCGACGGCAACTATCGCTTCAAGCTTCCCTGCGAAATCCAGACGGTCGTCGGTGGCGATGGACTGTCGCTATCCATCGCGGCGGCCTCGATCCTGGCCAAGACCGCGCGAGACCGGTTGATGATCGATCTGGATGCCCAATACCCCGGCTACGGCTTCGCCAGCCACAAGGGCTACAACGCCCCCATCCATCAGAACGCCTTGAGAACCCTGGGCCCCTGCCCCGCCCACCGACGCAGCTGGTCGCCGATCAAGGCGCTGTTGCAGGAGGCCTGACGCCGTCTCAGATGTGCAGGAAGCCGCCCAGCAGCGCGCCCATCAGGGCCGCCACGGCCGCCCCTGCGATCGCCATCATCCAGCGCGGCGGCGGCGCCACTTCGGGCTCGACATCGATCTGTTCGACCGGCTGAACGGCCTCGACCGGCCGTGTGTAACGTGCGGCGTTGTGAGTGAAGGTCGCATCCGCCGTCCGCGGCGCCCATGAGCGCGGCTCGGCCGCCGGCCGCACGCGGTAGTCGTTGGGGCGATCGGTCTTGGGGGCGGTGTACGGGTGCGGTTGCATAGTCCCACAACGGCACGCAGCGATTCGCGTTCCGCCCTACCCTCCGTTGTTTTCATTGGTGTCTATGCGGCCACGGGCAGGGAGACCGGCCGCTCGGTGACCACGAAGAGGTGCTCGACATTCTTGAGCCGCCCCACCTGCCCGACCTTCTCGCCCTTGGGATTATGGATTCCGATCCGGGCGCCGACGTATCGCGGATGCGCCACCTCCAGGACCTGAACATGGCCCCGCGCCGACAGCATCTCGACCAGGTCGGCGCGGCTCAGATACCCTTCATCGTTGAAACTGACGATCAGGTTCGGCGCCTTGACCCGCTCGATCACGGTCCGCAGCGCCGGGCCGATGCCGGGCCGGCTGTTGAAGGCGCTCTTGCGCGTCCTCACGTCCACCCGCTTGTTGGCGACCCCATAGGTCTCGGGCCGGTCCCACAGCACCAGGCTCTCCCAGCAATGGTAGTTCCCAAGATAGGAATGCTGGTTGTAGGGCGGATCCAGATAAACCAGGTCCGCCTCGACCTGTTCGGCGATCTCGACCGCATCGCCCTGCGTCGCGCGGCACGGCCCGTCCACCGCCGGAACCAGGTCCGGCGTGCGCAGCTCCAGCGTCTTCAACGCCCTCGGCGCCCACTGCTTCATATAGGCCATCTGGACCCCGGCGGTGGAATCCACCCGATCCGCCGCCTCCATCAGACTGACCAGGGCGATGGCCTTGAGTTCCGGTTCCAGTCCCATGACCTCGATCCGGTCGCGCATGGCGTCGATCCGCGCGCCGTTGTCCGGGTGGAAATACCGCGCATCCTGACAGAAGGCCTGGGTGAACCAGCCCGCCTCGGGCTTCACTGTCCGCAGCTCGGCCAGCACGACCTCGGCCCGCTCGACCCACCGCTCTCGATCCGCCTGGACATAGGTCGTCGCCAGAGCATGGGCATAGGCGTTCAGGTCGTTCGACCAGACCTGAAACCCTTGCTTCTTCAGGGCGTGTCCGACCCGCGCCGTGCCCGAAAACAGATCGCACACCCG
>NZ_WJWX01000047.1:0-5928 GCF_009661015.1 Brevundimonas sp. SPF441
GCTGGGGGCTGGTCGGGGCCTATGCAGTGATGCTGGCGGTCGGATTGGTCGTGGCGGCGCCGGTGCTGAGGTTCTGGGGCGCGCCGATCATTCTGGAGTTTCTGCTGGGCGTCGGGATCGCCTCGGTTTGGCGGTTCGCGCCGCGTGGGTTGGCGCTGTGGGCGGTCGGTCTGGCGCTGGTCGGGTTCGGGTTGAGCCTGGTCTTCGGCTATGGCGGCATCGACGATGTGCGGGCGCTGAACGATCCGTGGAACGGGTTGAGGCGGGCAGCGGTCTGGGGTCTGCCCAGCGCCCTGCTGGTGTTCGGCGTGGTGCGGATGGAGCGGACGGATCGGGCGCCGGGGCGGCTGGCGCGGGCGGCGGCCTTCATGGGGGATGCGTCCTACTCGATCTATCTGGTCCATGTGCTGGTCATCCGGGCCCTGGGGCGGATGTTCGAGAGCGGGATGGTCGCCCTGCCGGGGGATGCGGTGGTGGCGCTGACGGTGATCGCCAGTCTGGCGGCGGGGGCGGTCGTCCACGTCTGGATCGAGCGGCCGCTTCTGGAGGTGATGACACCCTCTCCCGCTGGGAGAGGGCTTGAGCGTCCGGGAGCGTAGCGATCGGTCAACGCGAAAGGGTGAGGGCTCGCTCGCGCGCACTGGGCCGCCGGCCGACCCTCATCCGGCTCTTCGAGCCACCTTCTCCCACTGGGAGAAGGGACAGGAATTCTTGGGAGATTGCGATGGTTTCGATCCGGTGGCCGTTCGGCCAGGCGGGGCGCGTGGGCGCGCCTGAGGCGAAGGAAAGCCGGGCGGGCGGGGTGATCGCCTTGTCGGGGGTGGGGCGACCCAGGTGGACGCCCAACGACTACGCCAGCCTGGCGCGCGAGGGGTATCAGAAACGCCGTGGCCTATCGCTGCATCCGCATGATCGCCGAGGCGGCGGCGGCTGCGCCGTTTGCGGTGTTCGTGGACGGGGCGCGCGACGATGCGCATCCGCTGGCGAAACTGATCCGACGGCCCAATCCCGAGCAATCGGGGGCGGAGCTGATGGAGGCGGTCTATGGCGCGCTGCAGGTGTCGGGCAACGCCTATGTCGAGGCGACCGGCGATGCGGATGGAGACGGGGCGCCGGACGAGCTGTGGGCGCTGAGGTCGGATCGGGTGAAGGTGGTTCCGGGCCGGTCAGGCTGGCCCGAGGCGTGGGATTATTCCGTGGACGGACGGTCGGTGCGGATCGGGCGGGCGGCGGACGGCTGGGCGCCGGTGATGCACCTGAAGCTGTGGCACCCGCTGGACGACTGGTACGGGCTGTCGCCGCTGGAGGCGGCGGCGCAAGGGGTGGACGCGCACAATGCGGCCGGCGCGTGGAACAAGGCTTTGCTGGACAATGCGGCGCGGCCGTCGGGGGCGCTGGTCTATGGGGCGAGGAACGGCGAGCGGCTGACGGACGGACAGTTCGAGGCGCTGAAGGACCAGCTGTCGAACGTCTATGCCGGGGCGATCAACGCCGGGCGGCCGATCCTGCTGGAAGGCGGGATGGATTGGAAGCCGCTGAGCCTGACGCCGGCGGAGATGGATTTCACCGCCGGCAAACATGTGGCGGCGCGCGAGATCGCCCTCGCGTTCGGGGTGCCGCCGCAGCTGCTGGGGATACCGGGCGATGCGACCTACGCCAACTATCGCGAGGCCAATGCGGCCTTCTGGCGACAGACGGTGATCCCGCTGGTGAGAAAGGCGGCGGGCGCGATGACGGGCTGGCTGGGCGAGCGGTTCGCGGGGTGCGAAATCCGGGCGGACCTGGATGCGGTCTCGGCGCTGCAGCCCGAGCGGGACGCCCTGTGGGCGCGGCTGGAGGCGGCGAGCTTCCTGACCGACGAAGAGCGTCGGCGGATGGCGGGATTGGGGGCATGACCGAACATCATATCCGGCGCGTGCCGACGGCGCTGCTGATCGCCGTCGTGGTGCAGACGGTGGGCGGCCTGGTCTGGGCCGGGGGCGCCGCAGCGCGGATCGCGACGTTGGAGCAGCGGGTCGGGGAACAGAGGCTGGTCGCCGAACGACTGGCGCGGCTGGAGGTCCAGGGCGAGGCGACGGCGGCGGCGGTGGAGCGGATCGAGCGTAGGTTGGAGGGGAAATGAGCGCACTGGCCATCGAAGGCTACGCCTCGCTGTGGGGCGTGGCGGATCTGAACGGGGACGTGGTGCAGGCGGGGGCGTTTGCGGACAGTCTGGCCAAGACGGGCGCTGAGGGGGTGCGAATGCTGAACCAGCACGATGCGCGCGCGCCGGTCGGGGTCTGGGAGCAGATCGTCGAGGATGCGCGCGGTCTGTTCGTGCGCGGCCGGATCGAGGACTGGTCGGCCGAGGCGCGGTTCGCCGGGGCGTTGAGCCGAGCCGGGGCGCTGGATGGGCTGTCGATCGGATACCGCACGGCGCGGGCCCGGCGTCAGGGACGGCTGCGCGTGCTGAGCGCGGTCGAGCTGTGGGAAGTGTCGCTGGTGACCTTTCCGATGCTGCCGGGGGCGCGGTTCAGTTTGGCTTGAGGGCCTGGAAAGCGCCATTGCGGTCGAGGGTCTCGGCGAGGGCGGCCATCTGGGCGCGGCCCTTCTTGCCGTGGAGATAGCGCAAGACCCAGCCGGCGAGCACCAGGCCGAAGATCCAGCCGACGTGCAGCACGAGGTGGGCGAACAGGATGAAGACGGCCGCCAGCGCATAGGCGCCGAGATAGACCAGGGCCAGCTGGCCGCCGCGCGAGGCCGTGGGGTTCGACAGGCCGGCGATGATCTCGGCCAGGCCCGGCGAGGCGGCGGCGGACGGCAGGGCGTGATCGGAGGGCTTGGACGCCGGTTGGGGCGCGGGCCTGGATTGCGCTTTTGGCGTGGCTTGGGCGGGTGCAGGGGCCGGTCTGGCGGCGGGTTTTGGCCTGGGCGGGATCGGATCCGGCGTGCGCCGGGCGGGACGGAACAGGATCGAGCGGCCGGCTTCGTCGACGGTGAAGACCTCTTCGAAGGCGGCGGTCGAGAAGTCGATGGCGCGGGTGTCCTGGCCGTAGCTTTGGCCGTGCAGGGCCGTCAGCCGGCCTTGGCGCAGCTCGATCTGGAAGCCGACGGGGTCGGGCAGGCCGGCGACCATGGCATGGACCGTGCCGAACAGGCCGGTGGCGTCCGGGTTGGCGATCACGCGGTCCGCATCGACGACGATCTGGGAATAGAGACCGGCGCCGGTGTTGCGACGCAGGCCCGGCGAACTGGCGGCGACCTGGGCCCGCAGATCCGGCACGCTGTCGCCCATCTGCCAGATCATGGCGTCCATGACGGCGCTTTCGAGGGGCGTCAGGTGGGACATGGGGCGCTAGGACGACTTGGATGCAGCGTTGCGACGCAGCATCAAAACCACGATGCCGAGGATCAGGACGAGTATGGCGATCTGCGCCGCGCGGTAGCGCAGGCCGCTTTTGCCCTCAGCCTCGGCGCCGCGATGCAGGGCAGTCAGGACGATATCGGCAATCGTGTAGACGATGACCGGAAGGCCGATGGCCGCCGCCCATGGCCAGCGGGCCACACGTCGTGGCCCTGCTGAAAGCGTGCCGGGCGGGAAGAGGACCGCGAAGAGGATCAGCGCGGCTGCATGAAGCAGCGGGCTGTAGAGATCGGCTTCGACGAAGATCGGCGCGGGCATGAGGCGAGCCTAGCGGTCGCCTGAAGCCGCCGCAATCACAGGTTTCGGGCGGCCGATGTCGGCCGCTCGCGAAAATGGGAAGGTCGCGACGCGGCCGCCCCCTCCACCGCCTTCGGCGGTCCCCCTCCCCCGCATCGCGGGGGAGGATCGTTTCAGCAGGAGACACCATGAAAGAGACCAAACAGGCTTCGGGCCAGCCCGAGGCGCGCGATGTCGTGCGCGAGATGATGGCGGCGTTCGAGGCGTTCAAAGGGGCGAACGACGCCCGGCTGGGCGAGATCGAGAAGAAGGCGGCGGCCGATGTGCTGCTGGAGGAGAAGGTGGCGCGCATCGATCAGGCGGTCGTCTCGGCCCAGGCGCGACTGGATCGGGTGATGAGCCAGAGCCGTCGACCCCAGATCGCTGGAGTGATCGGCGGCGAGCCGGTGGAGCCGGCGTCAGCGCCCGAGGCGAAAGCGGCGTGGGACGGGTATTTGAAGACAGGCCAGTCTGGCGCGCTGGAGGTCAAGGCGGGCCTGTCGGGCGGGGCGACCTCGGGCGGCTATGTGGTGCCCTATGAGACCGAGCGGGCCATCGAGCGGCGTCTGATGGCGGCCAGTCCGATGCGCGAGATCGCCACGGTCAGGACCGTCGCGGCCGGCGTTTTCAGAAAGCCGGTGTCGACGGCGGGCGTGGCCTGCGGCTGGGTGGCGGAGACGGCCGCGCGGCCCGAGACGGACCCGGCGACCCTGGCCCTGCTGGAGTTTCCGTCGGCCGATCTCTACGCCAATCCGGCGGCGACGCAGGCGTTGCTGGACGACGCCATGGTCGATCTGGACGAATGGCTGGCAGCCGAGGTCGAGGACGCCTTTGCGGCGCAGGAGACCCAGGCCTTCATCAACGGCGATGGGGTGAACAAGCCCAAGGGTCTGCTGTCCTATCCGACTGTGGCGGACGCGGGCCAGGCCTGGGGTCAGATCGGCTATGTCCCCTCTGGCGCGGCGGGCGGTTTCGCGGCGACCAGTCCGGCGGATCGCCTGATCGACCTGATCTATGCGCCCAAGGCCCAGTATCGGCCGAACGGCCGGTTCGTGATGAACCGCAAGACGGTCTCGGCCGTGCGCAAGTTCAAGGACGCGGACGGCAACTACATCTGGCAGCCGGCGACGCGGCTGGGCGAGACGGCTTCCTTGCTCGGCTATCCGGTGACCGAGATCGAGACCATGCCGGACGTGGCGGCGAACAGTCTGTCGATCGCGTTCGGGGACTTCCAGCGGGGGTATCTGATCGTGGACCAGGCAGGGTTGCGGGTGCTGCGCGATCCCTATTCGGCCAAGCCCTATGTGCTGTTCTACACGACCAAGCGCGTGGGCGGCGGGGTGCAGAACTTCGACGCGATCAAGGTGATGAAGTTCGCCGCGACCTAGTCGCGGAGTGATGGCGACTTTCCCTCCCCCTGCGGGGGAGGGTGGCTGAGGCGCAGCCGAAGTCGGGTGGGGACGGCCGGGCGATCGAAGTTAGGTCATCGACCAAGCGTGCGGCCTTGCCGGGCCGCCCCCACCCGGTCGCTGCGCGATCACCCTCCCCGGAGCGGGGAGGGAGATTCCGAATCTGACAATGGAGATTGCCATGGCGCAGCCGGTGACGGTGGCGGAGGCGAAGCTGTTTCTGAGGGTCGAGCATGAGGTCGAGGACGGCTTAATCCAGACCCTGATCGCGGCGGCGCAGGCGAAGGTGGAGGGGGATGTCGGGTTGAGCCTGACGTTCACCTCGCCGGCGCCGCTGAGGCTGGCGATCCTGATGCTGGTCCTGCGGGCCTATGAGCGAGGCGAGGCGGTGGAGATCGAACCGGTGGAGGGCTGGATCGCGCCATACCGCGTGGTGCGGTTGTGAGAACTCTAGCGGGGCTGTTCCAGCCGGTGGAGGCCGAGACGCCGTATGGCGGGCGCAGCGTGTCGTTCGAAGCGGTCGGGTCGGCCTGGCTGAAGTGTGGGGCGCGTCGGCGCACGGAACGCGGCGAGGGCCATCAAAGGCGGGCGGTCGAGACGATGGGCGCGGAGGCGCGGGCGGATGGCCGGCTGACGGTCGGGCGCGTGCTGCGGTTTGGCGGGGCGGACTGGCGGATCGTGGCGATGGAGGACGCGCGGCCGGGGCGGGCGAAGCTGGATCTGGAGCGGGTGCGATGAGGGATCATGAGAGCGCGCTGCAAAAGGCGGTGCTGGCGGCGCTGAAGGGTGATGCGGCGGTGCAGGCGTTGCTGGGCGGGCGGGTCTGGGACCATCCGCCGG
>NZ_WJWX01000048.1:0-5791 GCF_009661015.1 Brevundimonas sp. SPF441
TTGGGTGCGGGAGTAGGATTTGAACCTACGACCTTCAGGTTATGAGCCTGACGAGCTACCGGGCTGCTCCATCCCGCGGCAAACGGTAGTGTATCGTGAAGGAAGAACGGATCGAGAAGGCCCGCGATTGCGGCGTTTGTTCATCATCGGCTGTCCGCCTGGTAGACCCGGCGGCGACCTACTCTCCCGCGCCTTGAGACGAAGTACCATTGGCTCTGGAGGGCTTAACGACCGAGTTCGGAATGGGATCGGGTGGGGAACCTCCGACATAGCCACCAGGTCAACCAGGGGGACAGCGGATGATGAGAAGACATTGTCTGAGATTGCTCTGGTCAAGGAGCAATCATCGAATGAGTTTTGCTGAGAAACGATCAAACCGATCGGATTATTAGTACCAGTAAGCTTCATGGGTCGCCCCACTTCCACACCTGGCCTATCAACGTGGTAGTCTTCCACGATCCTCAGCGAAGCCTTGTTTTGAGGTTAGTTTCCCGCTTAGATGCTTTCAGCGGTTATCTATTCCATACTTAGCTACCCTGCTGCACAGCTGGCGCCATGACAGGTACACCAGAGGTATGTCCATCCCGGTCCTCTCGTACTAGGGACAGATCCTCTCAAGCTTCGAACACCCACGGCAGATAGGGACCAAACTGTCTCACGACGTTCTGAACCCAGCTCACGTACCACTTTAAATGGCGAACAGCCATACCCTTGGGACCTGCTCCAGCCCCAGGATGTGATGAGCCGACATCGAGGTGCCAAACTTTGCCGTCGATATGGACTCTTGGGCAAAATCAGCCTGTTATCCCTAGAGTACCTTTTATCCGTTGAGCGATGGCCCTTCCACTCGGGACCACCGGATCACTATGGCCGACTTTCGTCTCTGCTCGACTTGTCAGTCTCGCAGTCAGGCGGGCTTATGCCATTGCACTCGACGACCGATTTCCGACCGGTCTGAGCCCACCATCGCGCGCCTCCGTTACACTTTAGGAGGCGACCGCCCCAGTCAAACTACCCACCACGCCATGTCCCGGGACCGGATAACGGCCCTCGGTTAGACGTCAACGACAGTAAGGGTGGTATTTCAAGGACGACTCCACCAGAGCTGGCGCCCCGGTTTCATAGTCTCCCACCTATCCTACACATACGGTCGCTAACGCCAAGGCGAAGCTATAGTAAAGGTTCATAGGGTCTTTCCGTCTGACCGCGGGAACCCCGCATCTTCACGGGGAATTCAATTTCACTGAGCCTATGCTGGAGACAGTGGGGAAGTCGTTACGCCATTCGTGCAGGTCGGAACTTACCCGACAAGGAATTTCGCTACCTTAGGACCGTTATAGTTACGGCCGCCGTTTACCTGGGCTTCAGTTCGACGCTTTCACATCTCCCTTTAACCTTCAGGCACCGGGCAGGCGTCAGACCCTATACGTCGCATTGCTGCTTCGCAGAGCCCTGTGTTTTTGCTAAACAGTCGCTACCCCCTGGCTTGTGCCACTCAGTCCTGCTTGCGCAAGGTGAGTCACGCTTATTCCGAAGTTACGCGTGCAATTTGCCGAGTTCCTTCAGCATAGTTCTCTCAAACGCCTTGGTATGCTCTACCTGACCACCTGTGTCGGTTTCGGGTACGGTCTCTGCTGGAGTTATTTCCTGGGACAACGCCCCCGCACACACAATCCAATAAGTGGGTACGAGTTAAGCCATCCGTCACTTCCAGCTGGTGCAGGAATATTTACCTGCTTCCCATCGACTACGCTTTTCAGCCTCGCCTTAGGGGCCGACTAACCCTGCGCAGATTAGCTTTACGCAGGAACCCTTGGTCTTTCGGCGAGAGTGTCTCTCACACTCTTATCGTTACTCATGTCAGCATTCTCACTTCCGATACCTCCAGCCAGGCTCACGCCTGACCTTCACCGGCCTACGGAACGCTCCGCTACCGCTTGCAGTAAACTGCAAACCCATATCTTCGGCGCACGGCTTGAGCCCCGTTACATTTTCCGCGCAGGATCGCTTGATCAGTGAGCTGTTACGCTTTCTTTAAAGGATGGCTGCTTCTAAGCCAACCTCCTGATTGTCAAAGCAATCCCACATCGTTTCCCACTTAGCCGTGACTTGGGGGCCTTAGATGATGGTTAGGGTTGTTTCCCTTTTCACGACGGACGTTAGCACCCGCCGTGTGTCTGCCCGATAGTTCTCTTGGGTATTCGGAGTTTGGTTAGTATTGGTACCGCTCGCGCAGCCCGCAACCATCCAGTGCTCTACCCCCCAAGGAATTCGTCGGACGCTCTACCTAAATAGATTTCGCGGAGAACCAGCTATGTCCAGGTTTGATTGGCCTTTCACCCCTATCCACAAGTCATCCCAGAATTTTTCAACATTCACGGGTTCGGTCCTCCAGTTGGTGTTACCCAACCTTCAACCTGCTCATGGATAGATCACCTGGTTTCGGGTCGTCATACGTCGAACTTAGCGCCCTATTCAGACTCGCTTTCGCTGCGCCTACACCTAACGGCTTAAGCTTGCTCGACACATGAAGTCGCTGACCCATTATACAAAAGGTACGCCGTCACCGCGCTTGGCGGCTCCGACTGCTTGTAGGCTTCCGATTTCAGGATCTGTTTCACTCCCCTTGTCGGGGTGCTTTTCACCTTTCCCTCACGGTACTTGTTCACTATCGGTCGTAGAGGAGTACTTAGGCTTGGAGGGTGGTCCCCCCATGTTCAGACAGGATTTCACGTGTCCCGCCCTACTCGAGTCTCTTGCTGTTTGATGACTACGGGGCTTTCACCCACTATGGCCGACCTTTCCAGATCGTTCGTCTTTATTTCACAAGAGCACTGGCCTGGTCCCGGTTCGCTCGCCACTACTACGGGAGTCTCGGTTGATGTCCTTTCCTCCGGGTACTGAGATGTTTCAGTTCCCCGGGTTCGCTTAATGAAGCCTATGTATTCAGCTCATTATACCTTTCAACAATCCGCCAATCGCTGCCCCGAAGAGCAGAGTTGGAAGACTGTAAAGGTGGGTTTCCCCATTCGGAAATAACCGGATCAAAGGGTGCTAGCGCCTCCCCGGTTCTTATCGCAGCTTGCCACGTCCTTCATCGCCTCTCTACGCCAAGGCATCCGTCAGAAGCCCTTCAACGTTTGATCGTTTCTCAGCAAAACTCATGCTTGGTTTATTCCGCCCGACTGGAAAGATGCCGGGGGACCAAGCCTGATTTTTGTCAGACAATGTCTTCTTCTCGAACAAGACCTCAAAGCTCAGGGGAGCCGGTCACGTTCTTCCTTTACGATATCAATGCACGCCAACCCGAAGGCCGACGGCAAACTTGAATGCGATCACAAGATCCTGGTGGAGCCAGACGGAGTCGAACCGACGACATCCTGCTTGCAAAGCAGGCGCTCTACCAACTGAGCTATGGCCCCATTCCATCAGGAATGGTGCGAAGCCCAGGAGAGCTGTCATACGATACTGTCCAAGGCTGGAGTCCAGCAGGGCTGGTAGGCCCGGGCAGACTCGAACTGCCGACCTTACGCTTATCAGGCGTACGCTCTAACCACCTGAGCTACGGGCCTATGGCAGCGACAGCCGGGTCATAAACACCCAGGCTCGCGATCGCGTCACCAACTCAACGACCCGTATGGTCGAGGCGTCGGTGACGAAAGTGGAAAGAGAAACGGAGACGGCGGCGTTCCGCCGTTTATTGGAGCCTCAATAGACAGCCTCGTGAGAGACGGCCTGGAGAAGCATCCTTAGAAAGGAGGTGATCCAGCCGCAGGTTCCCCTACGGCTACCTTGTTACGACTTCACCCCAGTCGCTGACCCTACCGTGGTCGCCTGCCTCCTTGCGGTCAGCGCAGCGCCTTCGGGTAGAACCAACTCCCATGGTGTGACGGGCGGTGTGTACAAGGCCCGGGAACGTATTCACCGCGGCATGCTGATCCGCGATTACTAGCGATTCCAACTTCATGCCCTCGAGTTGCAGAGGACAATCCGAACTGAGACGACTTTTAAGGATTAACCCTCTGTAGTCGCCATTGTAGCACGTGTGTAGCCCACCCTGTAAGGGCCATGAGGACTTGACGTCATCCCCACCTTCCTCCGGCTTAGCACCGGCAGTCCCATTAGAGTTCCCAACTAAATGATGGCAACTAATGGCGAGGGTTGCGCTCGTTGCGGGACTTAACCCAACATCTCACGACACGAGCTGACGACAGCCATGCAGCACCTGTGTCCTAGTCCCCGAAGGGAAAGCCAGATCTCTCTGGCGGTCCAGGCATGTCAAAAGGTGGTAAGGTTCTGCGCGTTGCTTCGAATTAAACCACATGCTCCACCGCTTGTGCGGGCCCCCGTCAATTCCTTTGAGTTTTAATCTTGCGACCGTACTCCCCAGGCGGATTGCTTAATGCGTTAGCTGCGTCACCGAAATGCATGCATCCCGACAACTAGCAATCATCGTTTACGGCGTGGACTACCAGGGTATCTAATCCTGTTTGCTCCCCACGCTTTCGAGCCTCAGCGTCAGTAATGAGCCAGTGTGTCGCCTTCGCCACTGGTGTTCTTCCGAATATCTACGAATTTCACCTCTACACTCGGAGTTCCACACACCTCTCTCATACTCAAGACACCCAGTATCAAAGGCAATTCCGAGGTTGAGCCCCGGGATTTCACCCCTGACTTAAATGTCCGCCTACGCTCCCTTTACGCCCAGTAATTCCGAGCAACGCTAGCCCCCTTCGTATTACCGCGGCTGCTGGCACGAAGTTAGCCGGGGCTTCTTCTCCGGGTACCGTCATTATCGTCCCCGGTGAAAGAATTTTACAATCCTAAGACCTTCATCATTCACGCGGCATGGCTGCGTCAGGCTTTCGCCCATTGCGCAAGATTCCCCACTGCTGCCTCCCGTAGGAGTTTGGGCCGTGTCTCAGTCCCAATGTGGCTGATCATCCTCTCAGACCAGCTACTGATCGTCGCCTTGGTGAGCCTTTACCTCACCAACTAGCTAATCAGACGCGGGCCGCTCTAAAGGCGATAAATCTTTCCCCCGAAGGGCACATTCGGTATTAGCACAAGTTTCCCTGAGTTATTCCGAACCTAAAGGCACGTTCCCACGTGTTACTCACCCGTCCGCCACTAACTCCGAAGAGTTCGTTCGACTTGCATGTGTTAGGCCTGCCGCCAGCGTTCGCTCTGAGCCAGGATCAAACTCTCAGGTTGAGTTGACTTCTGACCTAAGCTTGAAGACCACCGAAGCGGTCTTGGCATTAGTTCTACGTATTTTATTGACGAGTTCCCACGTCATCGATCCGAAGACCGACGCATGGTATCTTTTCAAAAAGACCGCAGATAGTCAGTGTCGTATGATGACCTGCTAGGGTCATCGCAAGAACACCGCCGCCTGCGTTTCTCTTTCCAAATCAACAATGTCAAAGACCTGGAACCTCCGAAGAGGCCCGACCGTTTAGCGCCGTGTCGTCGGCGGAGGCGGCGATTTAGAGAACCGCAAACCCCGTGTCAACCGCTCTTTTCAGAGATCTTTCGGAGAGAAGAGCGAACCCTTCAGACCGCAAGAAACCACCGGAGGAAAGCGAGGCTTACCTCTAAAAACCCGTCGGCGATTCGATTGGAGCGCGGAACCTAGTTAAACCAACCGATGAAAGCAAGAAGTTTTTCGCTCCTTTCTTCCGCGGGACCTTGGAGATCTTCATCCCCGCCGCCCCGCCGGCCAGCCCGTTTCCGAGCGAGGCGGCTCTATACGGAGCACCCTCTTTGTCAGCAAGCGGATTCTGACAGT
>NZ_WJWX01000049.1:0-4750 GCF_009661015.1 Brevundimonas sp. SPF441
GGTCTGGGACCATCCGCCGGAGGGCACCGACTTTCCGCATCTGGTGATCGGGCGATGCGAGAGCCGGCCGGTGGCGGCGGACGGGGGCGGGGTCGAGCAAAGGCTGACCCTGACGGGCGTGTCGCGATTCGCGGGATCGGAAGAGGCCAAGGCGGTCGCGGCGGCGGTGCGGGCCTGTCTGCACGAGGCCGTGCTGGAGGCCGACGGGGTGCGGACGGCGACCCTGAGGGCGACATTCGCGGACGTGTTCCGCGCGGGCGACGGGCGGCGGACTTATGCGGTCGTGCGGCTGAGGGCGGTAACCGAGGAATTGGGAGAAGACGGATGACGGCACAGGCCGGCAAGGACATCTTGCTGAAGATCGAGGGCGCGTCGGGCGTGTTCACGACGGTGGCGGGGTTGAGGGCGCGGACGATCTCGCTGAACGCCAAGACAGTGGATGCCACGGACGGCGACAGCGCCGGGCGGTGGCGCGAGCTGCTGGCCGGCGCGGGCGTGAAGTCGGCGGCGGTGTCGGGGCAGGGCGTCTTTCGCGATGCGGCGTCGGACGCCCTGGTGCGCGAGGCCTTCTTCGATCAGGCGGCGAAACGGTGGCGGCTGATCGTACCGGACTTCGGCGTGCTGGAGGGGCCGTTCCTGTTGGCGGCGCTGGAATACGCCGGCGAGCACGAGGGGGAGGCGACGTTCGCGCTGAGCCTGGCCAGCGCCGGGGCCATCGGGTTCAGTGCGATATGAACGGCGTGCGGGGCGAGACGGCTGTGATCCTGGGCGGCGCGCGGCGTCGGGCCTGTCTGACGCTGGGGGCGCTAGCGGAGATCGAGACGGGGCTGGGCGTCGATGGGATGGCGGCGGTCGCAGAGCGGATGAAGACGCTGTCGGCGCGGGATCTGATGGTGGTGCTGGCGGCGGTGTTGCGTGGCGGTGGCGAGGTCGAGCCTGAGGTGGCGGCGGTTGATCCGCGCGAGGCGGCGGTCGCGGTGGCGCAGGCGTTTGCGGCGGCCGCCGGGTGACGCCCTGGGGCGAGATGTTGCGGCTGGCGGCGGCGATGGGCGTGGCGCCCGACGCGTTCTGGCGGCTGTCGTTGAGGGAGTGGCGGATGTTGACGCAAGTCCCGCGGGGGACGGCGCCTTTGGGACGCGAGGGGCTGGCGCGATTGATGGAGGGTTGGCCGGATGGCGGATGAGTTCGGGCGAGACGGTATCGATCAGGTCGCGCTGAGAGCGGCCGAAGCCGGGGCGGCGCTGGAGGCGTTGAAGGCTCCGGCTCAGGAGGCGGCCGACGCGATCGAGGCGGCCTTCGGGCGAGCCGGCGACAGCCTGACGCGATCGCTGGCGCGGGCGGCGGCGGACGGGGAGGTGTCGCTGGCCGAACTGGCGCGGGCGGTGCTGAACGCCGTCAATGCGGCGGCCGGGGCGAACGGCGGCGGGTTGAGCGCGGCGATCCAGTCGGTGATGTCCAGCTTCGGCGGGGCGCGGGCGGACGGCGGGCTGGTGCTGGGCGGTGCAGCCTATCTGGTCGGCGAGCGCGGGCCGGAGGTGTTTCGACCGGCGACGGGCGGAGAGATCGGGCCGGTCGGCGGCGGGGGCGTGACGGTCAATGTGGCGGTGGACGGCGGGGCGCCGGCCCTGCTGCGGTCCGAGGCGCAGATCGCCCAGATGCTGGCGCGGGCCGTCAGCCTGGGCGCCAGGCGGATGTGAAAACGCCGCCCCGTCGAGGACGGGGCGGCGCTGAGGTCGGTCAGGCGATGAGGCCTATTCGCCCTTCGGGTTAGGGCCGAAGCGGTTTTCGCCCTTCTGGCTGTCGGCGATGCCGATCCACAGCAGGAAGGCCAGGCCGAGCAGACCGGCGATCGCGAACAGGCCGAAGGCCGGGCCCATCAGGGCGAAGACGGCGGCCGGGTTGCCCTCGTAGTAGTCTTCCGAATAGCCGTTGGCGACGGCGGCGGCGATGACCATGGCGAAGCCGGCGAAGAGGGCCACGACCGAGCC
Source organism: Brevundimonas sp. SPF441 (assembly GCF_009661015.1). Lineage (NCBI taxonomy): Bacteria > Pseudomonadati > Pseudomonadota > Alphaproteobacteria > Caulobacterales > Caulobacteraceae > Brevundimonas > Brevundimonas sp. SPF441. The sequence goes on from NZ_WJWX01000049.1 coordinate 1,989, forward strand.
GACCCAGGGAATGGCGATCAGCCAGCCGGTCTTGCCCATGTCGTGCAGGCGCTTTACCGAAATGGCCAGGTTAGGCCAGATCAGCACGATGCCCAGCAGGTTGATGAAGGGGATCCAGCTGATGACGACGTTGACGCCCAGCAGGATCAGCCAGCCGATCCAGAAATGGCTGCGGCGGATACGGCCCTCGAAGGACAGGAACAGCTTCTGCCAGTCGAAGCCGGCGACGGCGGTCGAGGTCGAGCTGGCATAGCCGCCGGCGACGCCGGTGGTGGTGGGCGAACCCGCCAGGATCAGGATCTGGGTGGCCGCGGCGCCTTCGGGCACGAAGTCGACGCGGACGCCGGCGGCGGGCACGGCGGGCGATTGCAGCGCAGCCGAGGTGAAGTCGTAACGGGCGCCGTCGTCGCCGCTGATCAGACCGACGCCGGTCGTGGCGTCGTAGCTGAGAATTTCACCGCGCACTGAGATCTCCATGACTGGCGCCAGGTCCGGCGCGGCGGCAACATCGCCGACCCGTGCAATCCCAGCAACCCGAAAAGGTCAAGCTGGCCGATCCTGACGCGTTTGTAATGCGAATGAGCCCTTTGGCGGGTCCGGGACCGAGGGTGTTACCAGATTGATTTCGAGGGGGGCGGTCCAAATCGATTGGCTGCTGCAGAGCCCCTCACCAAGCCCAGCCAAGCAATGAAGGCTAACTGAATCAGGATGGCCGAACCTACCAACCATCGGGCGACTGTCTTGCTGTGTTCCCAAATCTGGCTCGCCTGATCGTAGGCGTTGCCGAAGGAAGCTAGATACAACCAGACCGAGGTAATGAGCCAAGCAACGATTGCAGTCTGGGAGAGCAGGATCGACAGGACCACCGGCATTATGGCCAGCGTGCCGCTGCGATTTAGATCGTGAAGCCGTTTCGCCGAGGCAGCCAGATAGGGCCAAAGGCAAATGCCAGCCACGAGCGCTTTAAGATGCCAGACGACGGGCAATAGCTCCAGCCACAGCGGCGCCTGAAGCCCGATCAGGATGAGAACGACGACCGAGAAATGGACGCGACTTATCCGCCCCTTGCAGGAAAAGAAGTGATTTTTCCAAGAGACGGGCGACGTGGTGACTGACTGAGCTGATGTCGTCGCCGTCGAGAAGCCATTGAACGATAGGGCGATGACTTGTTTGGCGTGTTCGCCGTCGGCAACGAAATCGACGCGGCGGCCGGGTTCAAGGTCGGCGGCGGTCGAGGTGAAGGCATAGCGCTGCAAGTCGTCGCCGCTGATCAGGCCGTCGCCGGTGGTCACGTCGTAGCTGAGAATTTCGCCGCGCAAGGCCGTGTCTCGCAAAGACGCGGCGTAGGAGCCGCCACCAAGGTGTGGACCGGGCGGACGACATTGCACAACAGGAGAGTGTTCATGGACGCCTTTCACGAGGTGCGCCTGCCCGCGCGGCTGGCGTTCGGTTCGACCGGCGGGGTGGAGCGTCGGACGGAGATCACGACGCTGGCGTCAGGGTTCGAGCGGCGGTCCACGCCCTGGGCGCTGGGGCGCAGGCGGTATCTGATCGGGGCGAACCTGAGGTCGCTGGACGACATGGCCGAGTTGGTCGCCTTCTTCGAGGCGCGGCGGGGACGGCTGTATGGGTTCCGGTTGAAGGACTTCGCCGACTTCAAATCGTGCGCGCCGGGCGGGGTGGTATCGTCTGAGGATCAGGTGCTGGGCGTGGGCGACGGGGTTCGGACCGCGTTCGATCTGGTGAAGCGCTACGGCGATGTGGAGCGGCCGATCGCCAAGCCGGTCGGGGGATCGGTGCGGGTGGCGCTGGGCGGTGTCGAGACGACGGCTTTTATGGTCGATCTCGTGACCGGGCGGGTGACGCTGGAGCGCGCGCCGGAGGCGGGTGTCAGCGTGACGGCGGGGTTTCAGTTCGACACGCCGGTGCGGTTCGACTCCGATCGGATCGAGACGACGCTGGAGAGCTTCGAGGCCGGACGGATGGCGGCGGTTCCGCTGATCGAGGTTCGGGTCTGAGCCATGCGCGACATACCGAACGAAATGGCTGCCCGCATCGAGAGCGGGGCGGCGACGCTTTGCCATGTCTGGCGGCTGGAGCGAGCCGACGGCGTGGTGATGGGGTTCACCGATCACGACCGGGACCTGGTGGTGGACGGGGTCGTCTGTCGGGCGGCGAGCGGTTGGACGGCGGGGGCGGGAGAGAGCGCGGTCGGGCTGGCGGCGGGGTCGGTTTCGGCGGCGGGCGTGCTGGACGATGCGGCGATCGCTGAAGCGGATGTGGCGGCGGGTCTGTTCGACAAGGCGACGGTCGAACTGTGGCGCGTGGACTGGGCGCGGCCGGATCTGAAGGTGCGGTTGTGGTCGGGAGCGCTGGTGCGGATTCGGCGTCAGGGTGACGGCTTCGTCGCCGAGCTTGAGGGACCCTTGGCGAAGCTCGAGCGGGTGGTCGGGCGGACCTATGGGCGGATGTGCGATGCGCGGCTGGGAGACCAGAGGTGCCGGGTCGCAGAGCCGGCGTGGCGGGTCTGCGACAAGCGGTGGGAGACCTGCGTCCGGACGTTCGGGAATGGCGCGAACTTTCGCGGATTTCCGGATGTGCCGGGGGACGATTTCCTGACAGCCTATCCAGCCGGAAATGCGCGCAACGACGGCGGGAGTCGGCGGTGAGGGGTAGGGCGACGACGCCTCCCTCCCCGGAACGGGGAGGGGCGTCGCGGAGCGACGGGGTGGGGACGGCAGGGCGACCGGACACGGAATGCC
>NZ_WJWX01000004.1:0-146340 GCF_009661015.1 Brevundimonas sp. SPF441
TCGCCCAGCTTCTCGTGCGTGGCGGCGAGGCGGGCATAGACGCCGGTCAGGGCGCGGCGATAGGGCTCGTCCGCGCGGTGGGGCGAGGGGTCGTGGGCGGCGTCGGCCAGGGCCTGAAGCTTGGGCGACACCTGCGCCAGTTCGGCGGCGAGGCTGAGTTCGGCGCCCAAGGCGTGCACCTCGTCCAGATAGAAGGTCAGCACGGCCCGCGCCTGGGTGCGGAAGGCGGCGGCCATCACCGTGGCGTCCACGTTGGGATTGCCGTCGCGGTCGCCGCCGACCCAGGTGCCGACGCGCATAAACGGCTTCAACTCGGGCGCCTCTAGCAACCGCCGCCAGGCCGACAACTGCTTGGGCGCGACGTGCAGGAAGATGCGGTCCAGGAAGGAGACGACGGTGTCGATCTCGTCCTGCACCACCAGGCCCTGGGTGCGGACCAGCCGCGTGGCCCACAGGATGACGATCTGGCGGCGCAGCGGTTCGGCGATGGCCTCCAGGGTGCAGGCGTCGCCGGCCTTGTCGCAGGCGTCCAGCAGGTCGGTGATGGCGGCGATGCGGTCGATGACGCTCTTGCGCCGGACCTCGGACGGGTGGGCGGTCAGGACTGGCGAGATCAGCGACTGATCCAGCAGGGCGCGCACGGCCTCGCGGTCCACCCCCTGATCGGCCAGGCGCTTCAGCGCGCCTTCGGGCGTATCGGGCCGGGCGCCGGCCTCGGCCTGGCTCTGGGCGCGGCGGCGGGTCGAGCGGTCCTCGGCGATATTGGCCAGCAGCGAAAATAGGGCAAAGCCGTGCGCCAAGCCGGCCGCCTGATCCACCGACATGGCGGTCAGCAGCTTCTCAAGACGCTTGGCGGGGTGCGAGGCCGGGTCGCGATGGTAGGCGATGGACGCCTGACGCACGGCCTCGACATGGTCGAACAGGGCCTGACCGCCCTCGTCGCGGATGATGTCGCCCAGAATGCCGCCGAGCAGTCGGACCTCGTCACGCAGGGCGTCGTCGGCGGCGGGGCTCATCATCTCAAATATCCTGGGACGGCTTGGGGTCGGCGCGGGGAGGTCGGCATCTGGAAGGGCGAAGTCGCCCGCGTCAACGCACGATCCGTGACAGCCGCTCCCAGAAATCACCGCGTCGATCATGGTGAACCGCCCGTTAGGGTTTCTTAACCGACGGCGCGCGATGATGCGGGCGTAGGATTCCAGATCGGTTCCACTCTTGCCCATGTTCGCCAAACGCCAATCCGCACTCGCCGCCACCGCCGGGACCGCCCCGCGCGCCAAGGACGGCCCGAGCCTGAAACCTGTCGTCGACGCCCTGAAGAAGCCGCCGGTCGCGGCCGGTCTGGCAGGCTTGCTGCTGCTCAGCACCAGCGCCCTATTTTTGACGGTGCTGGGTGATCCCAAGGCGGGAACACCCTCGGCCCATGTCGCGCTGGAACGCGAGACGGCCGCAGCGCCAGCGCCGGCGCCGACGGGCTTCGAAGCCTTCTCCATGGGCGCGATGGGGCTTTATCAGAATCTGGCGGGCGGCGCTGATCCGGCCGCAGGCGGCGACGCCGTCATCACCCTGCCGGACGGCGGCAGCGTCTCGGGTCAGGGCGCACCCATCACGGCGCCGGTCCACGCCGCCTCTCCGTTGGCCAAGGCCCCCATCGCCGGCCTGTCGCAGCCCGGATCCAACGGTCCCCTGCCGATGATCGCGCCCGACGGCCGCGTGCCGGCCCAGGCCTATGCTCGCCCGTTCCGTCCGAACGGCAAGCCGCGCGTGTCGCTGATCGTCGGTGGGCTGGGGCTGAACGCCGTTACGACGAGGGCGGCCATCGAACGCCTGCCGCCGGAGGTCACGCTCAGCTTCGTGCCCTATGCCGACAATCTGCAGGGCTGGATCGACCAGGCGCGCGCGCAGGGCCATGAGGTCATGCTGGAAATGCCGATGGAGCCGACCGGCTATCCCGACAACGACCCCGGCCCCTATACGCTGCTGGCCGACGGCGGCGCCGACGACGTGACCGCCAAGATGGACTGGCTACTGAGCCGCGCCACCGGCTATTTCGGCGTTACCAACTATCTGGGCGACCGGTTCGCCGGCTCGGACACGGGCATGAACGCCTTCCTGAGCGTCCTGCGCCAGCGCGGCGTCGCCTTCCTGGACGACGGCTCGTTCCAGCGTCGACCGGGCGCCTGGGCGCGGGCCAGCGCGGACCGCGTCATCGACCGGACCCAGTCGCCCGCCGCCATCGTCGCCGCCCTGAATGGTCTGGAAGCCCAGGCCAAGCTGCGCGGTTCGGCCCTGGGGGCCGGCTTCAGCTATCCGGTGACGGTCGAGGCCGCCGCCCGCTGGACCGCCGGTCTGGAACAGCGCGGCCTGCAACTGGCGCCGGCCTCGTCCATGTCGATGCGGCCGGGGCGCTAGTGTCCGATCTCGACGCCTATCGGCCCAATGTCGGGGTCGTGCTGTTCAACCGCGAAGGTCTGGTCTGGTACGGCCAGCGGCACGCCACGCCCGGCCCGCATAACTGGCAGTTCCCGCAGGGCGGCGTCGATGCGGGCGAGGATCTGGAGGCCGCCGCCCGCCGCGAACTGCACGAGGAGACCGGCGTCACCTCGATCGAACTGCTGGCGCGGACGGACGACTGGATCCTGTACGACTTCCCGCCCGAAGCCATGAACAACGCCAAGGCCTGGCGCGGTTTCAAGGGTCAGAAGCAGCAGTGGTTCGCCTTCCGCTTCACCGGAGACGAGGCCGAGATCGATCTGGCGGCCGACGACGAGGTCGAGTTCGACGCCTGGCGCTGGGGGCCGCTATCGGACGCCTGCGACCTGATCGTGCCGTTCAAACGCCCGGCCTATGAACAGGTCGTCGCCGCCTTCTGGCACCTGGCGGCATAGAAAAAGGGCGGCGCGAACGCCGCCCTTTCATAGTTCGCCTTGAAACAGCTTAGGCCGCTTTAGCCTTCTTCTCGGCCTGGCCTTCGATCAGCGGCTGGCCTGCGCCGATCTCGATACGGCGGGGCTTCAGCGCCTCGGGCAGTTCGCGCTTCAGCGAGATCGACAGCAGACCGTTGACCAGATTGGCGTCGTTGACGACGACATAGTCGGCCAGCTGGAAGCGGCGCTCGAAATCGCGCTCGGCCAGACCGCGATGCAGATAGGTCTTCTGCGTGGCGGTATCGTCGTTGGCGGTCTTGCGGCCGGTCACGGTGAGCAGGTTTTCCTTCACCTCGATATTCAGCTCGTCGGGGCTGAAGCCGGCGACGGCGATCTCGATGCGATAAGCGTTCTCGCCCGTGGTTTCGATGTTGTAGGGGGGATAACCCGTGTCCTGGCTGGTCGCGCGCGAGGCGTTTTCCAGCAGACTGGCCAGACGGTCGAAGCCGACGGCCGAACGGTACAGCGGGGTGAAATCATAGGTACGCATCAGCATCCTCCTGAGGATCAGCAAGGTTGAGCCGCCCGGCGTTTTGGCCCGGACGGTAGGGTATCAGATCGACGACCCGAAACCGGCGCCGTCAGTCTGGAGAACCCGAAATCGGCGTCCTCGGAAGCAAAGATGGGAACCGGCGAAACGGCGTCAAGGGCGCCGCCCGCACGATTTTGCTTGCGTCAAATCCGCCTGTGTCTCGCGAAGTTCATTTGCGCGGGCGGTCCGCCTGCCTATGGAGAACGACCTGAACCTGGAGCCCTCGATCATGCGCCTTGCCGTCTACGGCCTCGCCGCCGTCCTGCTGTCCGCCGCCCCCGCCCTGGCCCAACAGTCGCCCCAGACCCAGGGCGCGTGGACGCCGCCGCGTTCGGCCCTGTCCAGCGCCATGCCGACCTTCTCCGACGACACGGCCTTGCAGAGCGCCATCGCCGCCGAGACCCGCCCCGCCGCCGACCGGGCGCGCGACGTCTATCGTCATCCGTATGAATCCCTGACCTTCTGGGGGCTGACGCCAGGCATGACGGTGGTGGAGATCGAGCCGGGCGGCGCCAGCTGGTGGCGGCACATCCTCGAACCCTATGCGGCGGCGACCGGCGGGCGTTATGTGCCGGTCAATCGCCCGCTGGAAAGCATGGGCGTGGCGGACGGAACCGCCGACTTCATCCTGGTGGCCCGCGCCTTCCACAACTGGTCACGCGACGGCCGGACCCAGCCGTATCTGCAGGCCTTCTTCAAGGCCTTGAAGCCCGGCGGCGTGCTGGCCGTCGAACAGCACCGCAGCGCGGAGGGGCTGAATGTCGCTGACGTCGCCTCCACCGGCTATGTGCCTGAAAGCTATGTGATCCATGAGGCGCGCAACGCCGGCTTCGTGCTGGAGGCGCGCAGCGAGTTGAACGCCAATCCCAAGGACGACCACGATCACCCGTTCGGGGTCTGGACCCTGCCGCCGATCCGCCAGTCGGCCGCGCGCAACGATCCGTCCGGCCGCACCCTGACGCCCGAGGAACGCGCCGCCTTCGACGCCATCGGCGAGAGCGATCGGATGACCCTGCGTTTCCGCAAGCCCGAATAGGCCGTCTTGCGTTTTGACCGGACCTGCGAACCCGATTAAGCCCAAGGCGTCAGGGTGCGTCGGACGCGGGTCCCGGCGTCCTGCGGAGGTTTTGAATGGCTGATCGTCTGGCGAGCGCGAGCGGATTGTCGCGTCGGTTTCTGCTGAGCGGCGCTGCGGCGCTGGGGCTGACCGGCGTGGCGGCTTGCGGGCGCAAGGACGAGGCCGCAAAGGCGCCCGCCGCGCCGCCCACACCCGCAGGGCCGCCGGAAGGCTCGCTGGAATGGGCGGTCGAGGGGTCGTGGCGCTCGGCCCAGGACAAGGCGCGCGACGCCTTCCGTCACCCGATGGAGACGCTGCGGTTCTTCGGACTTCAACCCAAGATGACGGTGGTGGAGTTCTGGCCCGGCAGCGGCTGGTACACCGAAATCCTCGCGCCCTATCTGGCCAAGGGGGCGGGGACTTATGTCGCCGCCCTGTTCCCCGAGGGACCGACCGCCGATCCGGCGCAGGCCGTGCTGAACACCGCCTTCCGCACGCGCTTCTCCAGCGACAAGAAGCTTTATGGCGAGCCGCAGTTTTCGGTCTTCGGCGCGGGGTCCGGCCCGGTGACCGCAGCGGGTACGGCCGAGATGTGCCTGTTCATGCGAACCTTGCATGGTTGGATGGCGGCGGGCATTGCGGAGAAGGCCTTCGCCGACGCCTTCGCCGCCCTGCGCCCCGGCGGCATCCTGGGCATCGAACAGCATCGACTGTCCCCGGCGGAGGATCAGGATCCGGTCGCGGCCAACGGCTATGTGCAGGAAGCCTTCGTGCGCCAGTTGGCTGCCGAGGCGGGCTTCGTCTTCGTCGAGGCGTCCGAGATCAACGCCAATCCGGAAGACACCAAGGACCACCCGTTCGGCGTCGACACCCTGGCGCCCACGCGCCTGACGGCGCCGCGCGGCGAGCCGGCGGACCCCGCTTTCGACCGCTCCAAATATGACGCGATCGGCGAGAGCGATCGCATGACCTTGAAGTTCAGGAAGCCCGAGTGAACCGCGCCCAAGCCTTCGCCGCCAACGCCCCGCTGATGGGGGTTCCCGGTGCCTATCCGCCGCCCGGCGGAAAGGGCGACTGGTTTCGCGGCGCAGGCGGAATGCGGCTGCGCGCCGGGCTGTGGAAGCCGTCGCATCTCGCAGCGGACAAGGTGCGCGGCACGGTGGTGCTCAGCCCCGGCCGCACCGAGCCGATCGAGAAATACTATGAGGTGATCGGCAACTTCCTGGCGCGCGGCTGGTGCGTGCTGACCCACGACTGGCGCGGCCAAGGGCTGTCGGCCCGCCTGCTGCCCGACCGGCTGAAGGGTCACGCCCGTGCGGTCGAGGAGTTTCTGGATGACTACAACCGCCTGCTGAACGCCTATGAGGATCAGTGCCCCAAGCCCTGGATCATGGTCGGTCACTCGATGGGCGCGTGCCTGAACCTGTTGTCGCTGGAAAGCGGCGAGGACCGGTTCGCCGGCGCGGTTCTGTCCAGCCCCATGCTGCGCATCAAGACCGGCAAACGGTCGATGTGGTCGGTCAAGCTGGTGGTGCGCTGGAACATTCGCCACGGCCAGGCGGGCGACTATATTCTGGGCGACCCCGACGATCCCTTCGACCACAACTTCGCCGAGGACGCCCTGACCTCGGACGAGAGCCGATACGAGATGTGGCGTCAGCAGCTTTACGCCTGTCCGCACCTGGCCATCGGCGGTCCGACCTATGGCTGGCTGGCCTTTGCGCTGGACGCCGGCGAGCGCGCGCTGAAGCCCAAGGCCCTGAAGGCGGTCAAGGCGCCGGTCGTGATCGTCCAGGCCAGCGCCGACGACGTGGTGTGGAAACAGACCAACCAATGGGCCGCCAAACGCATCCCGCGCGGCCGCTACGTCGAGGTCGCCGGCGCCAAGCACGAGGTCATCATGGAGGCCGACGACCTGCGCGCGGTCTTCCTGAACGAGTTCGACGCCATGGCCGATCTGGTCGCGCCTGCGGCCGACGCGCTCACCGATCCGTCGGCGAGGACTGCAGACGTGGCGGTGGTTTGATCGTTTAGGCGGCGGTTTCGGCGCGCCAGCGTCGGTCGATCGTCTGGGTGACGCCGCATAGCTGCAGGAAGGCGACGGCGACGCCGGGGCCTGTCTCGGCCTTGATCAGCAGGGGCAGAACGATCCACTCGCGCGGGAAGCGCATGACCATCACGTCGTCGCTGGCGCGCAGGTGCGGGCAGTATTTCATCGAGCGATCGACGCAGCGGCGGTGCAGGGGCGCGATCGAGCCGGCGTCGATCATGACCCGGTCGTCGGCGATGTCGGCGCGAACCTGACCGCCGCGCGCCCTGAGCTGACCGGCGCAACGTCGCGCGGCGATCTGGGTCCAGCGATCGCTATCGTCAGTCGGCTCGCCGCACATCGGGCACAGCATGCGCGCGACTGTCAGGCGTTGTCGGACCAGATGGTTCTTCGAATATTGCGGCTTGCCACTGCCGGGCGCGCTGGCCTGCATCAGGGCGAGACGGCCGCCGACGGTTCGGCACGGCGCGGCGCCCGTAATCTCTTCGCCGGTCCAGCTCGTGACCCAGGGCACGTCGACGCCGACAACCAGTTTGGACTGCCCAGCCATCGAAATCCGTCCCCTCAACCGTCCGCACCCTGACGCCGTCTCGCGACCTGCGTCAATATGCGCCAGGTGAGGGCGTCAGGCGGCCGCGCGTTTCAGCGTCACCAGGGCCTGGTCGATCAGGCGCGCGTCGCCGACGGCCAGGACCTGGCCCCTGTCGTCCGGCGCTGCGCCGCGCCAGTTCACGACCTTGCCGCCGGCCGCCTCGATGACGGGCACGAGGGCGGACCAGTCCCAGGGCTTCAGGCTGGCCTCGGCGACCAGATCCATCTTGCCCGCCGCCACCATGGCGTAGGCGTAGGCGTCGCAGCCCAGACGCGCGAGGCGGGCGGTCGCACGCACCTGGGTCCAGGCGCCCAGTTCCGCGCCGTTGAAGATGTCGGGGTCCGTGGTCGAGATGACGGCGTCGGTCAGCGTCTCGCAGGACCGCACGGCCAGCGGCGTCTCGACATCGCCGCGCAACAGGCGCGCGCCGGACGGGCCGCCGATGAAGATTTCGTCCAGATAGGGCTGGGCGATGACGCCGACGGTCGGCTTGCCGGCCGTGCGAAGGGCGATCAGCGTGGTCCACAGCGGCAGACCCGAAATGAAGGCGCGAGTGCCATCGATGGGATCCAGCACCCAGACGTGCTCGACGTCCGGTCGATCCTCGCCATACTCCTCGCCGATGACGCCGTGATCAGGATAGCGGGCGGCGATCAGACGGCGAATGGCGGCCTCGGCCTGTTTGTCGGCTTCTGTGACGGGATCGAAGCCGGCCGCGCCGCCCTTGTCCTCATGCCCAATGTCCGAGCGGAAGAAGGGCAGGGTCACACGCGCGGCTTCGCGCGCCAGTTCGATGGCGAAGGCTTCGTATTCGGTCATGGGATTCCCTTACCGCGCTTTCGCCGGCATGGGCGCCCTTTGAGACGTGCAGATCGGGGAGACGCGCAGATCAGGCGGCGGCCGCGTCGCCCGCATGCAGGGACTTGGCCAGGTCCAGCAAACGCCGGCGGGGCCGTTCGTCCAGCTGATAGTAGGCCTGGATCAGATCCAGCGTTTCCTTGCGCGAAAAGACTTCGCCGCCCTTGGGCGTCGGTGCGTCGGCCTCCATCGCCTCGGCCAGGCCATCGTAGAAATAGGCGACGGGCGTTTCCAGCGCCTCGGCCAACTGCCACAGGCGCGCGGCGGAGATGCGGTTGGCGCCGCATTCGTATTTCTGGATCTGCTGAAAGCGGATGCCGACCTGGATGGCCAGCTGCTGCTGGGTCAGGCCCAGCAGGCGGCGACGGCGGCGCAGGCGGCGGCCCAGATGAAGGTCGATGTCGTCGGCCATGACGGTGATCCTCGTCTCAACGTCTGTCCCGATGCGGGACGACACACGTCGATCACGGCAATCGCCGTGCCGGATCGCGCCTGACGCGAATTCGGCCTTATTGCGGCGAGGTTGGAGCCAGGACGCAACCGTATGGCCCGAGCCGCATTTACTGCAACAGCTTGGCTTTTAAAGGAAGGAACCACAGCATGGGTCTCGGAATCATTGGTTGGCTCGTCATCGGCATCGTCGCCGGCTGGCTGGCTGAAAAGGTCATGGGTCGCAATCACGGCCTGCTGACAAACCTGATCGTCGGCGTCATCGGCGCTCTGCTCGGCGGCTTCATCTCGAACAACGTCTTCGGCACGCCGGTTGGCGGCTTCAACTTCGTCACCCTGATCGTGGCGTTCCTGGGCGCCTGCCTGCTGCTGTTCCTTCTGGGACTGGTCAAGCGTCGCGCTTGATCCGACAGTCGGTCGGTAGGGAAAAGGGCGGCTCTCCCGAGCCGCCCTTTTTGCTGCGCCACTGTCGCCGCTGGGTTGCGGACAGACGAAAGGGCGGCCGGGAAACCCGACCGCCCTTTATCATTTAGCCTTGGAAGACTGGTTTACTGCGGCTCGGTCGGAGCCGGCGAGGCGCTGTCCGGAGCCGGGGTCGCCGGTTCTGTGGTCGCCGGATCGGTCGGTTCGGCCGCAGGTTCCGCGGTCGGCGCGGGAGCGGCGGCCGGATCAGCGGCGGGGGCCGCCGGGGCGCCGGCGATCGGAGCCGCAGCGTCGAATTCCGCCTTGGTGTAGGCCACCACGACGCCGGTTCCTTCCTGACGGATGCCGCTCAGCGGCACGGCGCGAAGTTGGCCGTCGGCGCCGCGAACGGTAAGCTCCTGCTTGCCTTCGGCATTGTTCTGAACGCCTTCCAGCTTGCCCAGCTCGCCATCAGGACCGGAAACGCTCGATCCGGGGTTCAGCGACAGCGATTGCTGCGAAGACGCAGCGGCGGCAGGCGCGGCGGCGGGAGCGGGCGTGGTTTCTTGCGCCAGAGCCGGCGCGGCGGTCATGAAGGCGGCGGCGGCGCCAGCCAGAAGAGCGGTCTTGATGGTCATGGGAGACTATCCCCTGTTACACGGGCCCGACGCCCGCACCCCTATATACTCGCTCTGTTACGGATTGTTTCGTATGCCCCGAAATGACCTTGGCAGCGCCCCGGTTGGACGATTCTTGGTCTATGTTCGGGCGATCCGCGATTCGAGAGGCCACGTTTGTCCAGCCGCCCCCGGCACACATCCGGTCTGATCCGCCGACTGGCGGGTCTGGCCTTCGAGCTGACGCCCCAGATCTTTGCGGTGGTGGCCTTTGGCGCAGGCGCGCTGATGCTGGCCTCTGCGGTGACGCCCGAGTTCGACAGTCGGCTGCGTCAGCTGACGGGCGTCGTCTCTCCGATCCTGATCGACCTGTCGCACTTTGTCGGCAGCATCGCCGGTTTCCTGCTTCTGCTCTTGTCGGCGGGTCTGTGGCGGCGTCGGCGCGGCGCCTATTGGGCCGCCCTGTTGGTCCTGGCGGCCGGGGCGGTGTTTTCGGTGCTGAAGGGGCTGGATTGGGAACAGGCGACGGATTTGCTGGTCGTCGCCGCCCTGCTGGCGCCGTGCCGTACGGCCTTCAACCGGCGCTCGCGTCTCAGCGAGCCGCTGCGGCCCAGCTGGCTGTTGCTGCTGACGGCGGTGGTGGCGGCCATGCTGTGGCTGGGCTTCTTCGCCTATCGCGACGTGGCCTATAATGACGAGCTGTGGTGGCGCTTCCTGAGTGATCGCCAGGCGTCCGGCTTCCTGCGGGCCGGGCTGGTTCTGGCGATCCTGACGCTGGTGGTGGCCGGGCGCTCGCTGCTGAGCTCGCCGGGCGCCCACAGTCACGGACCGGCCAGCAAGGCCGACATCGATCGCGCGCAGCAAGCGCTGCAGACGGCCGATACGGCCACGCCCGAGGCCTGGCTGGCCATGCTGGGCGATAAGGCGCTGATGTTCAGCCCGTCGGGTTCCAGCTTCCTGGCCTATCGCGTGCGGGGGCGGCGCTGGATCGCCATGGGCGAACCGGCGGGGCTCAAGAGCGAACGGCTGGAGTTGCTGTGGTCCTTCGCCGAGATGGCCGACAGTTATGGTGGGGCGGCGGTCTTCTATTCGGTCAGCGAAGAGGTGCTGGGCGATCTTGCGACCATGGGGCTGGCGGTGCGCAAGGTCGGCGAGACGGCCGTGATCGACGCCCACCGCTTCTCCATCGAGGGCAAGGGAAAGCAGAACCTTCGCACAGCCATCAATCGCGCCGAGCGTGAAGGCTCCTCGTTCGAGGTTCTGCCGCCCGGTTCGGCCGCAGCGATAGCGGACGAGCTGCGCGAGATTTCGGACGCCTGGCTCGCCATGCACGAGGGCTCGGAGAAATCCTTCTCCTTGGGGCGCTTCGACGTCGACTATCTGGACCTGACGCCGCTGGCGGTGGTCAAGGAGGGCGGCCGCATCGTCGCCTTCGCCAATCTGCTGACCTCGCCGGACGAGGCGGCGGTGGATCTGATGCGCCATCGGCCGGACGCGCCGCATGGGGTGATGGACTATCTGTTCATCCGCTGCGCCCAATGGGCCAAGGCGGAAGGCCTGGCCAGCTTCGACCTGGGCATGGCCCCGCTGGCCGGGCTGGAGGATCGTCGCATCGCGCCGGTCTTCGCCCGTGTCGGCGCCCTGGTGTTCGAAGAGGGCGGGGCGCTCTACGGCTTCCAGGGTCTGCGCAGCTACAAGGCCAAGTTCGGCCCGGACTGGCGCTCGCGCTTCATCGCCGCGCCGGTTTCGACGCCGCTGCCGCTGGCCCTGCTGGACGTGGCTTTGCTGACCAGCGGCGGCTGGCTGGGAATGCTGGGGCTGAAGAAGGCCTAGGTCAGCAGCGCTTTCAGCACGCCGTCCAGCACCGGGCGGCCGCGCTCGGTGGCGATCAGTCGCTCGGCCTTCAGCATCAGGAATCCGTCGGCGATCAGGTCCGCGACCGGCGCGCATTCAGCCGACAGGCCGAGCGCCGACAGTAGGGCGACAGGCGCGCCTTCGGTGGTGCGCAGGGCCAGCAGCAAACGTTCTTCAGTGGCGTCGACTGGGGTCTGGGCGTCGCGCTCGGACCAGGGCGTGAGGCTTGAGACGCCCGCCACATAATCGGCGATGCGGCGGTGGGCGACGGTCGCGGTCCTGACGCCGTCCAGCGTCAGCCGGCCATGGGCGCCGGGGCCAAGTCCCAGATAGTCGCCGCCGCGCCAGACATGCAGATTGTGCGACGACCGGGCGGCGGGACCGCGCGCATGGTTGGAGACCTCATAGGCGTCGAAGCCGGCAGCCGAGAGGACATCCTGGGTGGTTTCGTAGAGGGATGCGGCCCGGTCCTCGTCCGGCGGGGTCAGGGTTCCGCGTGCGAAGGCCCGACCAAAGGCGGTCGTCGGCTCTATGGTCAGCTGATAGGGCGAGACGTGTTCGAACCCGAGCGCCAGCGCCGCCGTCAATTCGGCCGCCCAGGCCTGCGGCGTCTGGTCCGGGCGGGCGTAGATCAGGTCGATGGACAGACGGTCGAAGGCGCGGCGGGCCAGATCGACCGCCCGCAGAGCCTCGGCTGTCGAATGGTCGCGACCCAAAAAACGCAGGGCGGCGTCGTCCAGCGCCTGAACGCCCATTGATAGGCGGTTGATCCCGGCGTCGGCCAGGGCGGCGAACCGGCCGGCCTCGGCGTCCGTGGGATTGGCCTCCAGCGTGATCTCGATGTCGCCGACGGGCGGGAACAGGTCGCGGGCCGCCGTCACGATCCGCGCGACGGCGTCGGGCGCCATCAGCGACGGCGTGCCGCCGCCGAAGAAGATCGAGGCCAGCCGGCGCGGGCCTGTCAAATCTCTCTGGGCGCGCAGATCGGCCAGGATCGCCTCGACCAGCCCGGCCTGCTCCTCGGTGCGCCCGCGATCGCGCACGACGTTGAAGTCGCAGTAGGGGCAGATGCGCGCGCAATAGGGCCAGTGGACGTAGAGGCCGACGTCCGATCCCGGATCAAGCGGATCAGTCAATCAGGGCCGCTCTCAGCTTGGCGAAGGCGACGGTGCGGTGGCTGATGGCGTCCTTGGCCGCCGGCTCCATCTCGCCAAAGGTCCGGTCGCCGCCAGTCGGAATGAAAAGCGGGTCGTAACCAAACCCCCGATCCCCGCGTGGGGGGAAGGTCAGCTGGCCGTGAACCTCGCCCTGCACCACCACACAGGGGCCGTCCGGCCAGGCAACCGCCAGGGCCGAGGTGAACCAGGCGGTGCGGTCCGTCGCGCCGATCTCTTCCAGCCGCTCCTCGACCTTCTTCATGGCGACGGCGAAATCCTTGCCCGGCCCGGCCCAGCGCGCAGAGAAGATGCCCGGCGCGCCATCCAGCGCCGCGACCGACAGGCCGGAATCGTCGGCCAGCGAAACCTCGCCCGACAGCTCCGCCGCGTGACGCGCCTTCAGCATGGCGTTGCCGGTGAAGGTGCTCTCCGTTTCGTCGGGTTCGGGCAGTTTCAGCTGGCCTGCGGTGACGAGTTCGTAATTTCCGCCGAGCAACGCCGAGATTTCGGGAACCTTGCCGGCATTGTGCGTCGCCACGACGATCCGCATCCCCTTGATAAGCTTGAGATTCATCGTCGATCACGCTCCTGAAACAGTCTATTGCCAAAGTTTAATATCGTTAAACGATATGTAACGTGCCTTTTTCGCCCGCACGGCCTATCTATTGATCGTCAGGAACGAGGTCGCAGCGTTCAGGACTTCCGGAAAACCGGGAACGATCGTGCGGCTAACAAATCCAAACGGCGATAATCGCCCAAACTAGAAAGACGGAGAACCACAATGCATACGATGAACACCTCGATGTGGCTCGACAAGGTCGGCGCTGCTTTTGTCAGCACCGTTCTGATCGCCGCCCTGCCCACCGCCTTGGTCGTCACCCTGTTCCAAGCCCTTTGATCCCTCTCTTTTCGATCACTGGAGCTTTGACGACCTGCATGAAGACCGCGATGTATAGAGCCGCGCGCGGGTTCGCCGGACCCCGCGTGGCCATCGCCCCGCCTTCCCCGGCTTGAGATCAAAAAGACCATGCGCCTGCCCCTGCCGCCAAATCCGCTGAAGCGAGGCGAGGCAAGCGTTCCGAACTGGCTGGGCGCGCCGATCAAGGCGCTAGGCCCAGGTTCGGTGTCCAGCGTGTTGAAGGTGGTTCTGGACGTCGCCTACATCCTTCTCTGGTTGATCACCGGCATTCTGCTGCTGCTGGTCATCGCCGCGATCTTCATTCCCCTGGACAATGTGAACATCACCGTCAGCGGGGATTCCGGCGGCAAGCAACTGCCGCTGACGCGCACCTTGCTGCTGTTCGGCCTGGGCGCCGCGACCGCCTATTTCGGCGGGTTCATGCTGATCCTGCGCAGCCTGCGCCGCATCATCCGCACCCTGACCATGGGCGACCCGTTCCAGCCCGATAACGTCCGTCGCCTGCGCCAGATCGGCCTGACCCTGGCGGTCGTGACTGGCGGCGTCTGGGTGGCCCAAGGCTTCGTCGCCAAGCGACTGGCGCCCGGCGTCATGGATCCGCAGGGCTTCGGCGAACTGCTGACTCCCATCTTTTCCGTGCTTATCGTCTTCGTGCTGGCGGAGGTTTTCCGCGAGGGCGCGCGCCTGCGTCGCGAATCCGAACTGACGATCTGAGCCGTTTCGAAGTAGGATTTCCGCATGGCCATCCGCGTCCAGCTCGACCGCGTCCTCGTGGAACGCCGCATGTCGTTGACCGAACTCGCCGACCGGGTCGGGGTGACGGTGGCGAACCTGTCGATCCTGAAGACCGGCAAGGCGCGCGCGGTGCGGTTCTCGACCCTGGACGCCCTGTGCCGCGAGCTGGACTGCCAGCCTGGTGACTTGCTGGCGCACGAGCCAAGGCCCGGCGACACCATCGAGGACGACGGCGAGGCATGAGGCGAAAGGGCCCGAGCTGTGACGAAAACGGACTGACGCCCGAAGACCGTCGCATCTGGACCCGCGTGGCCGGATCGGTCGTGACGCCGAGGACGCGCAAGGCAGTCCGCGTCACGCCCGGCGCCGAAACGCCGCCCGAGATCGTGGTGACGCCGATCGAGCGCCCGCGCCCCCTGGTCAAGGCGTCTCCCAAACGCACCGCTGTCGCGCCGCCGGCGGAAAAGCGACCCTCGCCGAACAAGCCCAAGCCCGCGCCCGAGGATCTGGAGCCGCGCCGCAAGCAGCGGCTGTCGCGCGAGCGCGACCCCATCGAGGCGCGCATCGACCTGCATGGCTTCGGCCGGTTCGAGGCCGAGGATCAGCTTCGAGGATTCCTGACATCGTGCCAGGCGCGTGGAATGCGGGCGGTGCTGGTCATCACCGGTCAGGGCCGGATGGGCGGCGGGGTGATCCGTTCGGCCTTTGCGGAATGGATGCATTCGCCCGCACTGCGCGGCGTGGTGTCGGGCTTCACCATCGCCCACCAGAAGCACGGCGGAAACGGCGCCTTCTACGTCACCCTGAAACGCCGGACCTGACGCTCACGAAAAAGGCCGGGCCCGCGCTGGCGGCCCCGGCCTTTCGAAAAGCGGCTTTGCTCTGGCCTATTTGGCGGCGATGGCGCCGGCCAGGATCACGTCGATCTGCTTGCCCATATGGTCCGACAGGGCCTGCGCGTCCCATTCGTCATAGGCGGCGCGGCGATAGTTCGACAGGTAGGCGTCCCAGATCAGCTCAACCAGCAGACGGCTGTCGGCGTCCTTGGACAGCTCGCCCTTGGCCACCGCATCCTGAAGGATGTTGCTGATGGCGAGCAACAGGTTCTTGGTCGCGGCGCGGGCGCGCATTTCGGCGGCCAGGGGCTGGAACCACGAGCGCGCCACGATGGCCTGGAACAGCGGCAGTTGGTCCAGCGACGAGTGATACCCGGCGCTCAGCGCGCTGACGAGGCGCTGGCGGACGGGCTCGCCTTCGGGCGCCGCGGCCTCGACCACCTCGGCCAGACGCGTCATGTCCTCGGTCAGGACCGCTTCGAACAGTTCGGCCTTGTCCTGGAAGTTGGCGAAGACGGCGCCGGTGGACATGCCCGCGCCCTTGGCGATGTCGCGGATCGTGGCGGGCTCATAGCCGCGCTCGGCGAAGAGCGAGCGGGCGGCGTCCAGAACCTTTTGCCGCGTGCGGATCTTGGCGGCCTGGCGGCGGTTCAAGCGGGGCTCGACAGCGAGGGAGGCGACGGTATCTGTCATATAATCAGGCTTTTACTCTACTTTCGGCCTTTGGTCGGGGCGGGCCCGGCAGCGACCTCGAATGAATATCTGAGCCCTTGGATCGAACCGAAAGGGCGCTTCTGCTCCGCAGATGCAGTCATGGAGAGGCGCGCTTGCATCACGGAACCATGACGAAAATGGGTCCGGCGACAGTCTGTAAGGGGCTTCCCTTACTCCGGCGCGGGGTCGACCCGCGCCGGGCGCAGCGTGCGGCGCAGTGCGCGGCTGGGGCGATTGCGGCGCTCGATCGGGATGGCCGACTGGAAGGCCTTGCGAAACTGATCGCGACGTTCGTGGACCGAGGCGAGCACCAGGCCCATGGGCACGCCCAGATCGACCAGGGTGTTTTCGGCCAGCTGCAGACTGGCCTCGGTCGTCTCCGGCACGGCGTCGGTGACGCCCAGTCCATAAAGCCGAATGGCGTGCTGATCGTCGCGAGCGCGTGCGATCAAAATCAGGTCGTCGCGCATCGACCGCGCCGTAGTGACCACCTCGTCCACCTTCGTCGGCGCGTCCATGGTGACGATCAGGGCGCGGGTGGATTGAACGCCGCAGTGCTGGAGCATCTCGCGCCGCCCCGCATCGCCATAGAAGACATCGAATCCGTCACGTCGGCCCGCAGCGACGGCGCTGGAATCGGTGTCCAGGGCGATGAAGGGCTGATCGTGCGCCTTCAGCATTTCCCCGATCAGCCGGCCGACGCGCCCGAAGCCGACGATGATGACCGCGCCGTCGGCCGCCTCCAGCTTTGGAAGCTCGACGGGATGGCCTGCGGCTGCCGACTTGCGCGCCAACGTCTGACCCAGCAGGGCGAGCAGGGGGATCGAAAAGATGCTGACGGTCGCCGACAGGGCCACGGTGTTGGTCAGCTGCGGCGGCGCAAGCCCCTCGACCAGGCCGGTGGCGAAGACCACGAAGGCGAACTCGCCCGCCGGCGCCAGAACGAGCGCCGTCTCCAGCGCCGGGCGGGCGCCCAGGCCCCAGAAACGCGCCAGGCCGAAGATGACGCCGGTCTTCACGATCGTCAGGGCCAGGGCCAGGCCGAAGACGCCGACCGGATCGGCGGCGACGGCGTCCAGATCCAGACCCAGCCCGACGCCGACGAAGAAGACGCCCAGCAAAAGACCCTTGAACGGTTCGATGGAAACCTCGACCTCGCGCCGGAACTCGGTCTCGGCCAGCAGCACGCCGGCCAGAAGCGCGCCGATACTCATCGACAGGCCGCTGGCTTGGGCGGCGAGACCGGCCCCGACCACCACCAGCAGGGAGGCGGCGACGAACAGTTCGCCGCCTTGGTCGGCCTTGCGCGCCCTGGCCACCGATCGGAACATCGGCCGCAGCACCACGCGACCCAGCAGCACCATCAGACCCAGGCCGATGGCGGCCGGAACCAGGGTGAACAGGGCGCGTCCCAGCACGGCGGGATCCAGCGCGCCGCCCTGCTGGGCCAGGGCCGCCAGGACGGTGACCGTGATCAGGATCGGGGCGACCGACAGATCCTGAGCCAGCAGGATGGCGAAGGTGGAACGGCCTACCGTTCCCTTCAGCCGCCCCCGCTCGGCCAGTACGGGCATGACCACGGCCGTCGAGGACAGGGCGAGGCCCATGCCCAGCACCACGGCGCTGGCCAAGGTCTGTCCCATCAGCATGAAGCCGCCCGCCAGCACGGCGGCGCAGACGACGACCTGCATCAGCCCCAGGCCGAACACGAGCCGACGCATGGCGCGCAGCCGCTCCCACGACAGCTCCAGACCGATCATGAACAACAGGAAGGCGACGCCCAGTTCCGACAGCTGCGCCAGTTGGCCCGGATCGCCGATGGTCAGCCACGACAGCCAGGGCAGGCTTTGCGCAAATCGGCCGAGGCCGTCCGGGCCCAGCAAAACGCCCGCAGCGAGGAAGCCCAGGACGGGGCTGACCTTCAGCCGATTGACCAGGGGCACGATGACGCCGGCGGCCGCCAGAAAGACCACCAGATCCTTATAGTCACCGCCCTGACCGTGCATCCGCCCTCCTCGCGTCGGCGTATCTGACCCTGATCCCGGCGCTGTGGCGAGAGGCCGCATCGGAATCATGAACTTTTTTTAAGGCGACACCCCCCCTCGCCGGACTAGGGTCTGCGCCGAACCATCCAAATGCCGGGTGGGAACAGGGACATAGTGATGAAACGTCTGCTTATCGGGGCCGCCGTCGGCGCCCTTCTTCTGCCCGCCAGCACGGTTCTGGCTCAGGATATCGGTCACGACCACGCCTGCATCGACGACGCCTGCACCATCGTTTCGCTGTTCTCGGGCGAAGAGACGGCAGCCGGCTGGCAGGGGACAGAGGCGCCTCGCTACGGGACCTGGGGCTTCGACATGGCCGGCCGTGACACCTCGGTGAAGCCGGGCGATGACTTCTTCCAGTATGCCAACGGCAAGGCGCTGGAAAAGCTGGTCATTCCGTCGGACCGCACCAGCTATGGCTCGTTCGCCCTGCTGCGCGAACTGTCGGACAACCGCATGAAGGAACTGGTGCTGGGCCTGGCCAACCGCACCGACCTGGCGCCCGGATCGGACGAGGCCAAGGTCGCTGACGCCTATCGCTCCTACATCGACGAGGCGCGCATCGAGCAGTTGGACGCCCAGCCGCTGCAGCCCTATCTGGCCGCGATCCGCGCCGCCGACAGCCACGACAAGATGGCCGTCTATATGGGCCAGACGGCCGGCCGCTTCGGCTCGTCCTTCTTCGGCACCGGCATCACGATCGATTCCAAGCAACCGACCCGCTACGTCGTCTCGACGGGCCAGTCGGGCATCGGCCTGCCGAACCGCGACTATTATCTGGACGCCCGTTTCGCCGACAAGAAAGAGAAGTATCAGGCCTATGTCGGCCGGATGCTGGAGATGATCGGCTGGACCAACCCGACTGAGACCGCCGCTCAGATCGTCGCGCTGGAAACCAAGATCGCCGAGGCCCACTGGACCCCGGTGGAGAACCGCAACCGCGACCGGACCTACAACGAGTTCACCATCGCCAAACTGGCCGAGGACGCGCCGGGCTTCGCCTGGCAGGCCTATTACGATGCGGCCAAGCTGGGCGGCGTGCCGCGCCTGATCGTGCGTCAGGATACGGCCATGCCCAAGATCGCGGCCATCTACGCCGAGACGCCGGTCGAACTGCTGCAGGCCTGGCAGGCCTTCCACACCGCCGACGACATGGCGCCGCTGATGTCCAAACGCTTCGCCGACGCTCAGTGGGAGTTCCGTTCGCGCGATCTGTCGGGTCAGCCTGAGCAGCGCACCCGCGAAAAGCGCGCGATCTCCTTCGCCGAAGGATCGCTGGGCGAGGCTACGGGCCGGCTCTACGTCGCCCAGTATTTCCCGGCCGAATCCAAGGCCAAGATGGAAGAACTGGTCGCCAATCTGCGCACCGCCCTGTCGCACCGGATCGACAATCTGACCTGGATGGGGACCGAAACCAAGGCGGCGGCGCAGGAAAAGCTGCGCAAATTCACCGTCAAGATCGGCTATCCCGACAAGTGGCGCGACTACTCCGGCCTGGACATCCGTGCGAACGACCTGGTCGGCAACGCCGAACGCCGCGGCCTGTTCGAGTGGAACTACGATCTGGCCCGCCTGAACGAGCCGGTCGACAAGTCGGAATGGGGCATGACCCCGCAGACCGTGAACGCCTACTATAACTCGGCCAATAACGAGATCGTCTTCCCCGCCGCGATCCTGCAGCCGCCCTTCTTCGATCCGAATGGCGATGCGGCGGTCAACTATGGCGGCATCGGCGGCGTGATTGGGCACGAGATCGGCCACGGCTTCGACGACCAGGGCTCCAAGTCCGACGGCGACGGCGTGCTGCGCAACTGGTGGACGCCGGAAGACAAGGCCAACTTCGAGGCCCTGACGGCGCGTCTGGGCGCGCAATATGCGACCTATGAGCCGATCGCCGGCTATCACATCAACCCGGGCCTGACGATGGGCGAGAACATTGGCGACGCGTCTGGCGTGGCCGTCGGTCTTGAGGCCTACCACCTGTCGCTGAACGGCCAGCCGGCGCCGGTTCTGGACGGCGCGACCGGCGACCAGCGCTTCTTCTATGGCTGGGCTCAGGTCTGGCAGTCGAAGTATCGCGACGAGGCGCTGAAGCAGCAGGTCGCCACTGACCCGCACTCGGCCGCCCAGTTCCGCGTCATCGGTCCGCTGCGCAACGTCGACGCCTGGTATGACGCCTTCGATGTTCAGCCGGGCACGAAATACTATCTGACGCCCGAGGAACGCGTCCGTCTCTGGTAAGGCGACGCTTGTTCGAGAATGGAGAGGCCGGGCTTCGCCCCGGCCTTTTTCATATCGAGACCGGGCTGGTCGTTCTCGACACCGCATCGAGAATTTGTCGAGGTTTCATGGGGCTTGTCTGGGCGCCAGACGCGAAAAAGCCCGCTGCGGGGGATACATCGCAGCGGGCTTTCGCGCTCTTTAAAGAGCGGACGTTTCCTCCCCGAAACGCCTTCGAGTGCTGCGCGCTTGAGCAACGCTTGCCCTCGAGTGAGGTCATTTGACGCAAGGGCGGGTCGGTCGTCAACGACCGGTTTCACAAGAGTCGAACTTTCTTCGACTTATCACTGATAACCCATTTCAGGGGCGAGCCATTATCGAAGCTTATTCGATAATGGACTTGATGGCGGCGACCAGGCCTTCGCGGGCGATCTTCATCTGGCCGGGACGTTCGGCCTTCCAGGCGTCGTTGTCCGTAATGGCGGCGGCGGCGGCGCGGCCGGCGTCCAGATCCTTGATCGTGACCTCGCCGGCGGCGATCTCGTCTCCGCCCAGGATGACGACAGCCGGGGCGCCGCGCCGGTCTGCGTATTTCATCTGCGCCTTCATGCCGGCGCAACCCAGATAGAGCTCGGCGGCGATCCCGGCGGCGCGCAGTTCGGCGACGGCGGTCAGATAATGGGCCATGTCGTCCTCGGAGAAGACGATGACGACCACGGGGCCGCGCACGGCGTCCTCGGCGCCCCGTCCCGCCGCGCGCAGGGCCGAGGCCAGACGCGAGACGCCGAAGGAGAAGCCGGTCGCCGGCGTGCTCTGACCGGTGAAGCGGGCGACCAGATCATCATAGCGGCCGCCGCCGCCGATGGAGCCGAAGCGGACGGGACGACCCTTGTCGTCAACCGTGTCGAGCAGCAGCTCGGCCTCGAACACGGCGCCGGTGTAATATTCCAGGCCGCGCACGATGGTCGGATCGAACTTCACGGCGTCCTGGCCGACCGACATGGCGGCCAGCGCCCGGTCGATGGCGGCCAGTTCGTTCAGCGCCGCCTCGCCCGCCGCGCCGAGGTCGCCGGAGCGCGCGACGGCATCCAGCGTCTCGGCTCGCGACAGGCCGGGGGTATTGGCCGAGGCCAGAAACGCCTCGATGGCGGCCGTGACCTTGGCGGGCAGCTGGGCGCCCTTGGTGTAGTCGCCCGAGTCGTCCAGACGCCCTTCGCCCAGCAGTTGGACCACGCCCTCCCAGCCCAGGCGGTCGAACTTGTCGATAGCGCGCAGGGCGGTCAGTCGCTGACCGGCCTCGGTCACGCCGCCGGCGTCGAACAGGCCGTCGAACAGCTTGCGGTTCGAAACGCGGATTTGGGCCTGGCCGGCGTCCAGACCGGCGGCGCGCAGGCCTTCGCAGCCCATGGCGATGATTTCGGCGTCGGCCTCGGGCCGGTCCGAGCCGACGGTGTCGGCGTCGCACTGCCAGAACTCGCGGAAGCGACCTGGGCCGGGCTTCTCGTTCCGCCAGACCGGACCATAGGCATAGCGGCGGAACGGCTTGGGCAGGGTTTCCCAGGTCTGGGCGGCGAACCGGGCCAGGGGCGCGGTGTGGTCGTAGCGCAAGGCCATCCATTCGCCCGGCTCGTCCGATCCGGCGTCGTCCTGTAGTGCGAAGACGCCCTCATTCGGCCGATCAGCGTCGGGCAGGAACTTGCCCAGCGCATCGGCATATTCGAAGGCCGGCGTCTCCAGCGGCTCGAAGCCCCAACGCTCGTAAACCTCGGACACGCGCGCGACGATGCGCCGCTCGGCGGTCAGGTCACGGCCGCGCTTGTCGGCGAAGCCGCGCGGATTGCGGGCGAGGGGGCGGGGAGGCGCGGCGTCGGTCATGGCGCGCGCTTAAGCCAAGGCGCCCTTGATCGCAAATTCTGCACGGCGGCTGACGTAAAGACAGCGTCCGTCGGCGCCATGCAATGGTCTGTTCCTAAAGACGAAATCCTGATCTCGGCGGAACCGCTGTGCGGATTTTTCGTTGATGGCACATGACGCCCCACGCCCTTCTCGTTCCGCGCACCTGCAACACCTCCGATCGCCGCACGATCCGGTGGTGGGAGTGCGAACTGATCGATGACGCCGGATCGCGCCGCTTGCAGAACCAGGCCTTCTTCTCGATCCGTGAAGCCCGGTCCTGGGCGTCGGCCCAGGGCTATCCCGTCAGCGACGACGCCGCCGCGGCGGCCGAGCTTTGATGTCCGAGGCGGCGCCGAGCGGCGTTCTGACGGCCGAAGCGTTCGATACGCCGCGCATCCTGCTCGCCGGCGCGGTCGATTACGCCATGTACGACCGCTTCCGCCAGCAGATGGCGGAGGCGCCCGACACCGGGCTGACCGTCATCGAACTGTCCACCCTGGGCGGTGATCCGGAGGTGGCGCGCATGATGGGCGAGGATGTGCGCTTTCAAAGCGACATCAATCCGTCCCGCCGGCTGGTCTTTCTGGGCAAGGCGGCGATCTATTCCGCCGGCGCCACCTTCATGAGCTTCTTTGCGGTGGAGAACCGCTATCTGACGCGGGGCGCGCGAGTGATGATCCATGAGCGCAAGATGGATAAGCAACTGCACGTCACGGGGCCGCTGACGACCTGCATCGCCTCGGTTCGCGCCATGCTGAACGAGCTGGAACACTCCATCGCCATCCAGAACGAGGGTTTCGAGAACCTGGTGCGCGGATCGTCGGTGACGATGGAGGAGGTGCTGAAACGCGCCCCCGCCAACTGGTACATCGAGGCCCAGGAGGCCAAGGCGCTGGGTCTGATCGCCGAAGTGATCTGACCCGTCGGCCAGATCAGGCCTGAAGCGTTTCCACGGTCAGATTGCCATTGGTGTAGACGCAGATTTCGGCGGCGATCTTCATGGCCTTGCGCGCGACCTGTTCGGCGTCCAGATCGGTTTCCTCGATCAGGGCGCGGGCGGCCGACAGGGCGTAGTTGCCGCCCGAGCCCACGGCGGCGACGCCATACTCCGGCTCCAGCACATCGCCGACGCCCGTCACGGTGAAGATGGACGACTTGTCCGCCACCAGCAGCATGGCCTCCAGCCGGCGCAGATAGCGGTCGGTGCGCCAGTCCTTGGCCAAGTCGACGCAGGCGCGCGCCAGCTGATCGGGATACTGCTCCAGCTTGGCCTCAAGCCGTTCGATCAGGGTGAAGGCGTCGGCCGTGGCGCCGGCAAAGCCGGCCAGCACCTTGCCGCCGGCCAAGGTGCGCACCTTGCGGGCGGCGCCCTTGACGATCGTCGGGCCCATCGAAACCTGGCCGTCGCCAGCGATCACGGTGCGTCCGTTCTTGCGCACCGCCAGAATGGTGGTGCCGTGCCAATCGGGGAAGTTGGATGCGGTCTGGGTCATGACGATCAGATGGCGCGGCCGGGCGTCGGCATCAAGTCTGTCGCGCCTCGGTGTAACGCTGTCTTATTTTGACCCCAATATTGGCTAGAAGACGCAATCCGCTTTCGCGGTTCTTTGAAATCGAGGGCCAGGTTTTGCTTTATCGCGTCGTTTTCGTGAGTGAAATGATCGGTGGTGCGAACCACACGACCCAATCGCTTGCCGAAATCCTCGGCGTGTCGGAGCGAAACAATCGCCGCGACGAGATCGGCAGCGCCATGCTGTTCCACGAGGGCGAGGCGGCCCAGGTCATCGAGGGCGCCCGTGCGGACCTGGATCGCTTGATGTCTCGCCTCTGGAAAGATCCGCGTCATCACAACATTCGCGTCCTGGATGATCGACCCGTCATGCAGCGGCGGATGCGCGAACCCGCGCGGCTGTGCGCCCTCAGCGCTCAGCAGGCCGCTGACATTCTGCGCGGACGGCGCCTGAGCGATCTGTCCAGCGCGGGTCTGGAAAAGCTGCTGTCGTGCGAACACGTGCGGATGGCCGCCTGAGGCGACAGGCGACAGGCCTCTCGCGCCGGAACCTCTGCGGCGCTAAATAGGGCGGTGATCTTTTCTGAAGACGAAGTCGAACGCTATGCGCGCCATCTGGTCCTGTCCGAAGTGGGCGGACCCGGGCAGCAGGCGCTGAAGCGCGCGCGGGTGCTGATCGTCGGCGCGGGCGGCGTGGGGTCGCCGGCGGCGCTCTATCTGGCGGCGGCGGGCGTCGGGGCGCTGGGCCTGATTGACGACGACGTGGTGGGCCTGTCCAACCTTCAGCGGCAGATCGCCTTTTCGACGGCGCAGATCGGTCGGTCGAAGGTCGAGGCGGCGGCGGAACGGCTGGTCGGCCTCAATCCGCATGTCGCGATCGAAACCTTCGCCGAGCGGATCACCGCCGAGAATGCGGCGGCGCGGATCGCAGCCTTCGACATCGTGCTGGACGGGACCGACGATTTTCAGACCCGGCTGTGGGTCAATGCGGCCTGCGTTGCGGCGGGCAAGCCGCTGGTGTCGGGCGCGCTTGGCCGCTGGAACGGGCAGGTCGGGGTGTTTTCGGGCCAGCCCTGCTATCAATGCCTGGTGCCCGAGATCCCGCCGGATGCGGAGACCTGTGCGCGCGTCGGCGTCGTGGGCGCTCTGACCGGCGTGATCGGGTCGATGGCGGCGCTTGAGGTCGTCAAGCTGATCACCGGCGCGGGCGAGGCCCTGACGGGACGGCTGATGCTGTATGACGGTCTGGCGGGCTCGGCGCGGACCGTGCGGGTCGCCGCTGATCCGGAATGCCCGGTCTGCGGCTGACGCTCAGGCGGCCGTCGCGAAACGGATGTCGGCCAGATCCAAGTCAGGCAGCGGCGGAGCGAAGCCCAGCGCCGGGTTGCTGAGCACCGTCACCAGACGTTCGCCGCAATAAAGATACAGGGTCTCGAACCCGACCCAGTTGCGGGCGATCGCCTCCAGCGCCTGATTGGCCGCCGTGTCGTTCGCGGCGTCGAGGACGCAGATGTCCCGCACCGGAACGCCGGGCAGGTTGACGATGCAGTAGTAGGAGTCCAACGCACACTTCCTCGATCAGGACGCCGGAAACGAAGCGCGTTTACGACGGTTCCTCCCCTGCCAGCGGTTTTCGACAGCCGTGTGAGTTCGGTCCGACAGACTTGTGAAAAGGAGGCCTGATGGCCCGACGTCCCGCCTCGCCCAAACGGCTGAACGCCGCAAATCTCAGCGGCTTAGGGGCTGTGCGTCTGGGCGAACTGCTGATGCAGGCGGCGGATGCGGATGCGATCCTGAAGCGGCGGCTCAGGCTGGTGATGGCGGCCGAGGCAGGGCCGGATCTGCTGGCTTTGGAAATCGACAAGCGATTGACGACCATCGCGGCCAGCCGCGCGCGCGTGTCGTGGCGAAAGCGGCCGGACCTGCTGCGCGATCTGGAGATTCTGCGGGCTGCAATCGTCGAGGATCTGGCTGAGGCCGCGCCGCCGATGGGGTTGGAGCGATTGATCGGCTGGTTCGATCTGTTTCGCGACCTGGCGTCGCGGGTCAAGGATCAGAAGGGCGAACTGGCCGACGCGTTCGAAACGGCGGCCGCGGATTTGTGGCGGATCGCCGAGGCTGCGGTGCGGACGGACGACAGCACAGTCGGTCTGATGGCGGAGGCGGTGGCGCGGCAACCGCTCGAATACGCCCGCTGGATAGGGGCGGGCGGCGACGATCTGACGGCGGACCTGGCCAAGAGGCTGCTGGTTCGTCTCGATACCACATCGAGCGCGCGCGGCATGCGGACGGTCGTGCGACGGCTGGCCGACCGGGCGGGCGATCTGGACCTGTGGCTATCGATGACGACGCCGGAGGAGCAGGGCTCACCGGATTTTGCGGCGGTGATGGCCAAGCGGCTGCTGGTCGCGGACCGTGTGCCCGAAGCGCGTCAGGCGCTGGAGGCGGCGCTCAAGCCTTCGGCGGGCAACCGGCGCTGGACCTTCGGGCGATCGCCGCAGGCCGAACCGCCGGTCCTAACGCCGGCATGGGAGGCGACCTCGATCGACCTCTTGGAAGCCGAGGGCCGCAAGGAAGAGGCGCAGGACCTGCGTTGGGCGATGTTCGAGCGCGACCTGTCCGCGCCGTTGCTGCGGGCCTATCTGGCGCGCCTGCCGGACTTCGACGATGTGGAGGCGCTGGACCGCGCCTTGGCTCACGCCGCGACCTACGCCGATGTCGAGACGGCGCTGGGGTTTCTGATGGACTGGCCCGCGCACCGCGAGGCCGCCGCCCTGGTCGAGCGCCGCATTCGCGAGGTGCGCGCGCCGCTGCCGCTCAAGGCCGACTGGGCGGCGCGGCTGGCGCAAAAATATCCCGATGCGGCCGAGCGTTTGCTGGCTGCGCCCTAAAGCATTGCGGGGATGACCCGATCCGGCGGGCGGTGGCCGTTCTGATAGGTCATGACGTTGGCGATGACGCGGTCGCCCATGTCCTGACGCGCTTCCAGGGTGGCGGACCCCAGGTGGGGCAGCAGCACGACATTGGACTGGCCCAGCAGGCCATGATGGATCGCGGGCTCGTTCTCGAACACGTCCAGGCCGACGCCGGAGAGGGCGCGTATGGCCACCGCCTGGGCCAGAGCCGCCTCGTCAATCAGTTCGCCGCGCGCGGTGTTGATCAGGATGGCGTGGGGCTGGAGCCGGGCCAGGCGTTCGGCCGACAGCAGATGGTGGGTGTCCTTCGTCGCCGGACAGTTCAGCGAGACGATGTCCATCCGCGCCAGCATCTGGTCCAGGTCGTCCCAGTAGGTCGCGCCCAGCTCTTCCTCAATCAAGGCCGGGACGGGCTTGCGATTGTGATAGTGGACCTGAAGTCCGAAGGCCTTGGCGCGGCGGGCCAGGGCCTGGCCGATCCGGCCCATGCCGACGATGCCCAACCGCTTGCCCCACAGCTTGCGTCCGCACATCCAGGTCGGGGTCCAGCCCTCGAACCGGCCTTCGGCCACCACCTGGGCGCCCTCGACGATGCGGCGGCTGACGGCCAGGATCAGGCTCATGGCCAGGTCGGCGGTGTCCTCGGTCAGGACGCCAGGCGTGTTGGTGACGATGATGCCGCGCGCCACGGCCGCATCGACGTCGATATGGTCCACACCGGCGCCGAAGTTGGCGATCATCTTCAACTGCTCGCCTGCGCCATTGATCAGGTCGGCGTCGATGACGTCGGTGATTGTGGGCACCAGAACCTCGGCCCGCTGGACGGCGGCCTGTAACGCGGCGCGGTCCATCGGCTGATCCTTCAGGTTCAGCTCGGCGTCGAACAACTCGCGCATCCGCGTTTCGACCGCGTCGGGCAGGCGTCTGGTTAATACGACCTTAAGCTTGCGGGGGGACATTCTCGGCCTTGGTTAGCGGGCGGCGATTCAGACGGATCAAAGCCCGCGCGACGGGTCGTTCCAATCAGTGTCTAGCAAAGCCGCCGCCATCTTCCAAAGCCTGCGACGCCGCATCGCCATCGTTGGAGCCATTCTCGGCCTCGGCGTGATGGCCAGCGCCGGCGCGACCATGCCCGACGGCCGCCCGACGCCGACCGGGCTTGAGGTGCCGCGCTGGATTTCGCTGAAGTCCTCGCACGTCCGCGCGCGCCAGGGGCCGGGCCTGGATTATCCGATCCTGTGGGAATACCGGGCCGCCGGCCTGCCGGTTCAGGTGATCGCCGAGACGACGGAATGGCGCAAGATCTGCGACCCGGACGGGGCCGTGGCCTGGATCCACCGAACGGTGTCGTCGGGCCGGCGCTATGTCTTCAACACAACCGCAGAAGAAGTGCCGATCCGGTCGGGCCGATCCGAGACGGCGTCGGTGCGCGCGCGTCTGTCGCCGCGCGCCCTGGTGATGCTGGACGAATGCGAAGAGGGCTGGTGCAAGGTCCGGGCGCGACGACTGGAGGGTTTCGTGGCCCAGCGGGCCGTGTTCGGCACCCAAGAACGCGCACTGTGCAACGCCAATCGCCCCGCGGGCACGGGTCGCAACTGACCGCACGCTGTTGAGCGAAGCGGCGCGGTCGTGTAACCCGCGCGCAACGTATCAAGAAACGGAAGCGCCTTGACCCAGTCCCAATATCCTTCGTCCTTCGATCATGAGGCCCTGCTGGCCTCGGGCCGCGGCGAGCTGTTCGGTCCCGGCAACGCCCAGCTGCCCGCCCCGCCGATGCTGATGTTCGACCGCATCACCACGATCAATGCGGACGGCGGAGAGCACGGCAAGGGCTATGTCGAGGCCGAACTCGACATCCATCCCGACCTCTGGTTCTTCCAATGCCACTTCATCGGCGACCCTGTCATGCCGGGCTGCCTGGGCCTGGACGCCATGTGGCAGCTGGTCGGCTTCTATCTGGGCTGGATCGGCGGTCCCGGCCGCGGCCGCGCCCTGGGCGTCGGCGAGGTCAAGTTCACCGGCCAGGTCACCCCAGACATCAAGAAGGTGGTCTATAAGATCAACCTGAAACGCGTCATCAATCGCAAGCTGGTCATGGGCATCGCCGACGGCGTGCTGGAGGCCGACGGCCAGGTCATCTACACTTGCAACGACATGCGGGTCGGCCTGTTCGGTGCCAAGGATGAGGCGGCGGGCGGTTAACGCCCCTATATAACCGCGAACAAGGCGGACGGTCCTCGGACCAGGAAGCATCAAGAAGGAAACACCATGCGTCGTGTCGTCGTCACCGGCCTGGGCATCGTCTCTTCCATCGGCCACGGCGCCGAGGAGGTCACCCAGTCCCTGCGCGAAGCCCGTTCGGGCGTCGTTCATGCTCCCGACCACGCGAAATACGGCTTCCGCAGCCAGGTCTGGGCGCCGCCCAAGATCGGTCCGTGGGAAGAGCTGGTCGACCGTCGCGCCGCGCGCTTCCTGGCCAACGGCACCGCCTGGGGCCACATCGCCTTCGAAGAGGCGCTGAAGTCGTCGGGCATGACGGCGGACGAGATCAAAGATGACCGGATCGGCCTGATCGTCGGCGAGGGCGGCCCCTCGACCCAGGTGATCCTGCAGGCGGCAGCGACCACGGTCGAGAAGGGCGCGCCCAAGCGCATCGGCCCGTTCGCGGTGCCCAAGGCGATGGCGTCGGGCCCGTCGGCGGTGCTGTCGACCTGGTTCCAGATGCGCGGCATCAACTATTCGATCAGCTCGGCCTGCGCGACGTCGGCCCATTGCATCGGCGCCGGGGTCGAACAGATCCAGTGGGGCAAGCAGGACGTGGTCTTCGCCGGCGGCTGCGAGGACATCGACTGGTCCATGTCCAACATGTTCGACGCCATGGGCGCCATGTCGTCGGACTTCAACGACAATCCGTCGGTCGCCTCCAGAGCCTATGACGCCAACCGCGACGGTTTCGTCATCGCCGGCGGCGCCGGCATCGTGGTGCTGGAAGAGTACGAGCGGGCCAAGGCGCGCGGCGCGACCATCTACGCCGAAGTCACCGGCTATGGAGCCAACGCCGACGGCTATGACATGGTCGCCCCCTCGGGCGAGGGCGCCCAGCGCTGCATGAAGATCGCGCTGGAACAGGCCGGCAATCCGAAGATCGACTATCTAAACCCGCACGGGACCTCGACGCCCGTGGGCGACGCCAAGGAGATGGAGGCCGTGCGCGCCGTCTTCGGCGACCAGATGCCGATGATCTCCTCGACCAAGTCGCTGACCGGCCACTCGCTCGGCGCGGCCGGCGCCCAGGAAGCCATCTACTGCCTGCTGATGATGCAGAACGGCTTCGCCGCCGAAAGCGCTCATATCGAAAATCTCGATCCGGCGTTCGAAGGTATGCCGATCCTGCGCCAGCGCCACGACGGCGAACTGACCCACGTCATGTCCAACAGCTTCGGCTTCGGCGGCACCAATGGCACGCTGATCCTGTCGAAGGTCTAATACGAGACCGTTCGGCTCCGTCATCCGAGGGTCAAGCCTGAGGATGACGGGACGGAAGTGAAATCGACGGCTTTATTGCGCGTGCAAGTCAGCTATCAGGCTTGCGCCGTCGATTTTTTCGAGATCGGCCGTTTACACGACCGGTTCTCACCCTTAGAGAGCGTCGCCGTGACGCAGCGCCTGACCAAAGCGATGACCCTGAAAACCACCGGCTTCGGCGGGGCGGTTTCGGGTGCGCGCGCGGTCTAGCGACAACCCGATCCCAAGCCCCGCCGATGCGCGGGGCGGTCGAACCGGCTGAACCCCGCGCCTCCATCCTTTCAGGAGACGCCTGCATGTCCTTTTCCCCGTCCAACCCGCCCCACGTGGGAATCGTCGGCGCAACCGGCCTCGTCGGCGAGATGATGCGTGGGCTGTTAGCCGAGCGGAACTTCCCGCTGGCTTCGCTGCGCCTGTTCGCCTCGGCCCGGTCGGCGGGCAAGACGATCCGCTTCGGCGAGACCGAGATCGTGGTCGAGGATGCGGCGAGCGCCGACTACGCCGGTCTGGACATCGTCTTTTTCTCGGCCGGCGGCGAGACGTCCAAGGCCCTGGCTCCCAAGGTGGCGGCGGCCGGCGCCGTGGTGATCGACAATTCCTCGGCCTGGCGGTCTGACCCCGAGGTGCCGCTGGTGGTCGCCGAGGTGAACCCGCACGCTTTGGCCAACCTGCCTAAGGGGATCATCGCCAACCCCAACTGCACCACCATGGCCGCCATGCCGGTGCTGAAGCCTCTGCACGGCGCGGCGGGTCTGAAGCGTTTGACCGTCTCCACCTATCAGGCGGTGTCGGGCGGCGGGATAGAGGGCATTCGCGTGCTGGAGGACCAGTCGCGGGCGGCCGTGGGGCAGGGCGCGGCCCTGGCCCGCGACGGCGGGGCCGTGGATTTCGGCGCGCCCGAGAAGTGGGTCGTTCCGATCGCGGCAAACGTCGTGGCCCTGAACTATACGCTCGGCGAAGACGGCTATACCGACGAGGAGCTGAAGCTGCGCGACGAAAGCCGCAAGATCCTGGAAATCCCCGGCCTGCCGGTGTCGGGCACCTGCGTCCGGGTGCCGGTCTTCACCGGCCATTCGCTGTCGATCAACGTCGAGTTCGAGCGCTCGCTGTCGGCGGCTGAGGCGTTGGACCTGCTGGCCCAGGCGCCCGGCGTGGTGGTGACGGCCGTGCCGAACCCGCTGGAGGCGTCGGGTCAGGACCCGGTCTTCGTCGGCCGGGTGCGGCCCGATCCGACGGTCGAGCACGGCCTGGCGCTGTTCGTCTCGAACGACAATCTGAGGAAGGGCGCGGCCCTGAACGCGGTCCAGATCGCCGAGGTGCTGGTGCAGCAGCGCGGCTGACTGGCGGATTCAGTCGTAGCGCACGCCGCTGAGATAGAGCCCTGCCGAGGGGGCGACGGGGCCGCACCGCGCGCGGTCCTTCGCCTCCAGCGCGGCCTTGACGTCGTGGGCGCTCCAGCGACCCAGCCCCACCTCGACAAGTGTGCCGGCCATCGACCGGACCTGGCGGTGCAGGAAGCTGCGCGCCTGGAACACCAGATGCACCTCCTCGCCGAAGCGGGACACGCGCGCCACGTCCAGCGACTTGACCGGCGATTTGGACTGACAGCCGACGTCGCGGAAGGTGGTGAAGTCGTGATGGCCGACCAGCACCTGGGCCGCGTGATGCATGGCCTCGGCGTCCAGGGTCTTCTTGACGTGCCAGACCCGGTCACGCTCCAGCACGGGCTGGGGGCGCCGGTTAAGGACGCGATACAGATAGCCCCTACCGGTGGCGGAGAAGCGGGCGTGCCAGTCGGGATCAGGCGCATATTCGGCCGCCAGGACACAGACGTCCTGGCGCACCAGATGCGCGTTCATGGCGTTCAGCACCGTATCGACGGACCAGTCGCGGTCCAGATCGGCATGGATGACCTGGGCCGTCGCATGGACCCCGGTGTCGGTGCGGCCGGCGGCGGCGATGCGGATCAGCTCGCCGGAAAAGGCGTGGATCGCCGCCTCAAGCGCGCCCTGCACCGTCGGCTGGCCGTCCTGCGCCTGGAAGCCGTTGTAGGCCGTGCCGTCGTATTCGATCGTCAGCTTGTAGCGCGGCATCAGCCGAGCACGGTCCCGGCCGGCAGGGCGAAGCCGCGCAGCATCTCCTCGGCCGATTGCGCCGCCTTGCCTTCGCGCTGGACACGGATCAGACGCACCGCTTCGTCGCCGCAAGCCACCGTCAGGGCGTCATCCAGCACGGTTCCGGGCACGCCCGATCCGTCCGCCAGACCCGACAGCAGG
Organism: Brevundimonas sp. SPF441; assembly: GCF_009661015.1. Lineage (NCBI taxonomy): Bacteria > Pseudomonadati > Pseudomonadota > Alphaproteobacteria > Caulobacterales > Caulobacteraceae > Brevundimonas > Brevundimonas sp. SPF441. The sequence continues at coordinate 32,088 of NZ_WJWX01000004.1, forward strand.
GCCTTGATCCGCACGGGGCCAGCCTCTGACGGGGCCTCGAACCATGCGCCGGGGAAGGGCGACAGGCCGCGGATGTGGGCGTCCACCTCGGCGGCGGGGCGGGTCCAGTCGATTCGGGCCTCGGCCGGGGTGATCTTCTTGGCGTAGGTCGGCTCTCCGACCTGCTCGGACGGCGTGACCCCGCCCCGGTCGATGGCGGCCAGCGCGCGGGGCCACAGGCCCGCGCCGACATGGGCCATCCGTTCGGACAGGCTGGCGGCCGTGTCGTCGGGCAGAATGTCCATCAGTTCGCTGAGCAGGATGGGGCCTTCGTCCAGACCCAGGCTCATCTGCATGATCTGGACGCCGGTCTGCTTGTCCCCGGCCATGATGGCCCGCTGGATCGGGGCGGCCCCGCGCCAGCGCGGCAGCAGCGAGCCATGCAGGTTCAGACAGCCCAGGCGTGGCGCTTCCAGCACCTCGGTCTTCAGGATCTGGCCGTAGGCCACGACGCAGGCCGCATCGAGATCCAGACTTCTGAAGGTGTTGATCGCCTCGGCGTCCTTCATGCTTTCGGGCGTGAAGACGGGCAGACCCATGGTCTCGGCGAAGGCGTGGACGGGCGACGGCGTCAGCTTCTGGCCCCGGCCCTTGGGGCGTGGCGGCTGCGAATAGACGGCGACGATTTCGTGACCCGAGGCAATCAGCTCGGCCAGGGACGGCACGGCGAAGTCGGGAGTTCCCATGAAGGCAAGGCGCATGGGCACGCCTTTAGAGGTTTACTGCCAGCGGGTGAAGACGCCGCCGCCCTCGTCCCATTCGCCGCCCGCATCCAAGGCGTCGTCGAAGTCGAGCAGGCGATCCAGCAGCAGACCCGCCACGACGCCCAGCAAGGCCACACCGGCCAGCGTCGCGACGCCGGCGACGCCGACCTTCTGGCTGCGCGTCAGGCGACGACGACCCGAGGAGTCGATGATCATCGATCGGCCGCGCGGGATGGACGGCGCGATACGACGTGCGGCGCGTTCTATACGTTCGGGGCGGACGATCTTGGTCATCAGGCGGCGATCCTGTCGCGGGCGGCCTTCTTGACCTTGGTCGCGGCGCGGTCCCGCTTGAGACGCGACAGATGGTCGATGAAGAGCACGCCGTTAAGGTGGTCCATCTCGTGCTGAATGCAGACGGCGTAGAGACCCTCGGCCTCTTCCTCCACCGACTGACCGTCACGGTTCAGATAGCGAATGCGGACGCGGGCCGGGCGTTCCACCTTGTCGAAATACTCGGGGATCGACAGGCAGCCCTCTTCGTAGGTGTAGAGCTCGTCCGAGGTCCACAGGATTTCCGGGTTGGCGAAGAAACGCGGGTTCTTGCGCGCCTCGGCGTTCTCGGCCGCCTCTTCCTCGGTCTCGCAGACCACGCCGTCCTTGTCGCCCAGGTCCATGACGATCACCCGGTCCAGAGCGCCGATCTGCACGGCGGCCAGGCCGATGCCCGGCGCGTCGTACATCGTCTCCAGCATATCATCCATAAGGGTGCGGACGGCGTCGTCCACGGCCGCGACGGGCTTGGATACCTGCTTCAGGATCGCCAGATCGGCGGCGTTGTCGATGGTGAGGATGCGTCGAATGGCCATGGCCGGGACGTAGGCCCGCCTCGGCAATAGGTCAAGATTTGCGCCTCGTGCCGCGCGTTACGCCTTGCCGGGCAAAGGGCGAGGTTTGCGGTGCTCGTCGATGGCGACATAGGTGAAGACGCCCTGGGTCACGCGCACCGAAGCGGCCTGGGGTTGGCCCCGCGCCCGCTTCCACGCCTCGACCTGGACGCGGATGGAGGTGCGGCCCGAGCCGATCACGTGGGCGTAGATGCTGACCTCGTCGCCGACTGAGACCGGCTGGTGAAAGACCATGCCGTCCAGCGCCACGGTCGCGCAGCGCCCGCACGCTAGTTCGAACGCCGGGGTCGCGCCCGCGAGGTCCATCTGCGCCAGCAGCCAGCCGCCGAAGATGTCGCCCTCGGGGTTGGTGTCGGCGGGCATGGCGATGATACGACCGGCGGGCTGATCTTCGGGCGGATGTTCGGGGGCGTCGGACATGAAGGGGCCTGCGGTTCGGGGAGGCGCGCTCTCTAGCGCGGGTTTGGCGGCTTGTCGCCCTTGAGCGGCTTGGGAGGTGCGGCCTGTGGCACGGACAGGGTCAGGCGGGATGTGCGAAAAGCCTGTGCATCGCGCAAGGCGCGCCAAGCGGCGCCTAACTCCATGGCGGTTAGCAGATTTTCCTGGGTGAGGACGGTGCGCCGAGACGCCCGCAAGGTCGCGACATCGGCCATCAGACGCGCAGCGGCCTGCACATCCTCGCGGTCCGACCGCGCGCCCAAATCCTCGAGGCGCGCGAAACGCCATCCCTGTTCGGGCGGATAGCGCAGGGCCAGGGCGAAGCGTTCTGACGGCTCGATTTGGCGGGCTATGAAAACCCAGTCCGCCGTGTCGGGATCGCGGCGATAATGGCCCGGCTGCGTTGGAAGGCCGGCCTGGGCGTAGATTTCCAGCGTCCCGGCTTCGATTTCCGCCAAGGCCAGGCTAAGGGCGTCGGGTTCTTCCGGCTCCAACCTGGTCGGCCGCTCGAACGGGTTCATCGTGTCCTCGGCGGGCGCAGCCGGCGACTTGCGTGAAAACAGTCCCGAAAGCAGCGCCCGCCGTCTGGCCATGACGTCAGTTGTTGTTGAGCGTGCTGGTCACCGACACGTCATAGACGACGCGGGTCAGGCTCTGAACGACCTCGAAGAACTTGCGCATCTCCGCGGCGCCGGCCAGGGGCACATAGATCACGTCCTCGGGCATGACCTCCATGTTGGTGGCGGCGAAGACATTGGCGGCGTCGCTGAAGTCCAACTCGTAGACGACCGGCACACCGCGCGGCGTGGCGGGCTGGTTGATGCCCAGCGCTTGAGCCACCTCGGGCCGTTCGAAGCGGAAGATCAGAACGCGACGCGCATTGGCCGTATTGGTGTTCAGACCGCCGACCTTGGACAAGGCGCCTGTCAAGGTCACGGGACCGGCCGGCATATCGACCTGGGCCACGGCGTTCAGGCCGCCGAAGGTCGAGAAACGACGGGGCTTGTACTGAACATTGACCACGTCGCCGCGCTGAAGACGCACGTTCTCGCCGAACTCGGTCGTCACCGCCGACAGGGGCGCGGTGTAGGTGCGGCCCTCGCGTTGGATCGAGATGGTCAGGTCGTCGGTCGTGCGGGCCGAGCCGCCGGCCGCGGCGATCACGTCCAGGATGCGGTCGCTGTTGACGTCCAACGGCGCACGACCCGGTTGGCGCACGTCGCCAAGCACGTTGACCGTGTTGGACGCGTTGCCGGCGATGGACACCAGCACCTGCGGATTGGCGACCTTGCCGACCAGGGCGCGCCGGATCGCGGCGGCCGCCTGGGTCGAGGTCAGGCCCTCAACACGTACCTGTCCGCCGAAAGGAATGGTCACTGAGCCTGACCGATCGACCGTCGCTCCCGGCAGCGCCTGATTGCCGCCAGACAAAGTCGCGGCTTTCGAACCCGATGGAGCTGATCCCAAGGCTCCGCCGAACAGCGACCCCGAGGGATCGAAGATCGAAATAGCCAGACTGTCGCCTTCGCCGATTACGTCGGCGGGTTGCTCGCTCGATCCTGCAGCCAGGCTGCCGAAGAACTGTGGCGGAACCTGTTTCATCCGCTCGGTCGCTTCGAACGTTAGCGGGACCAGAGCGTAGCTGCCCAACGCCGAGGCTCTGGTCGCCCCGGCGTTGACCGAGGCTCCCGATGGTCCGTCGCGAGGCAGACTGGAGCAGCCGGCGAGAATGGCGACGATGGCAAGCGGCAGGATAGTGCGCGTCATGAAGCTGGATAGCCCTTGTTCGCGGATTGATTACAAGCCTTTGAGCGCGCTAGCCAGTGGCGAAACGGGCTCAAGACCGATAGCTTCGGCGACGATGCGGAAATGCCCAGACCAGGACGGGGCCCTGTAGGCAGGCGACGGTATCGGCGCCGCCTTCATCGCGCGTTCGATAGCGGCCAGCCAACCCAGCCCGTCCACCGGATCGATCAGTTGGGCGTTCGGCGTGAGCTCGCGGTGAGGTGGGATGTCGGAGGCGATGAGCGGTAGGTTCATGGCACAGGCCTCGACAGCCGGAAGATCGAATCCTTCTACGGAGGACGGAGCAAGGATGGCGCGCGCGCCGCGCATCAGCCGCGCCAGCACAACGTCGGATAGGTTGGAGGCTTGGTGTACGACCCCTTGCAGATTGGGCGAGCGTTGCAGATGGTCCAGCACCGCCTCGTTCTCCCATCCATAGCGGCCGATTAACACCAGGGACGGCGTCTGATCGCCCATCCGTTCTTCCAATCGTCGCCATAGTGTCAGTAGCAAAGCCAGATTCTTGCGCGCCTCGATCGTGCCGACATGGACGAAATAGGGACGCTGCGCCACGATCGCGTCACCGGCGACGAAAGCCGGCTCCAGCCCTAAATGAGCGACGTGGACCGGCGGCAGAGGCAGGCCTTCACGCTCAGCGAAGGTGCGGAGTTCATCGCCGGTGTAGGCGGAGTTGACGATGATCCGGCTGGCCAGACGTAGGGTGTTTGAGACCCGAGAATGGTGTTTGCCGCCGTCGCCTGGTCGGCAGAACTCAGGATGGGTGACGGGGATCAGATCGTGCAGCAGCACGACTCGCGCGATCCCGGCGGCCTTCAGATCTTCGAGCGCCGTCGGCTCATGGAGAGTGGTGTGACCGACGGTAAGATACAGGTCCGCCGCCGGCAGCGGGGCCGCGTGGCGCGAACGGAAGAACTGTTTGAACACCCGCGCCTTGTCGGCGGGCTTCTCCTTATCGGGAGCGGGCATCGGGCAAAGCACTGAGGCGGCCGGCCGTCGGTCCGCAGTCAGGGCGGCGAGCAGCCGCTGTTCGTGCGCCAGATCGGCGGGCGTGCTGGCGGCGCCGTTCCACTTGGCGCGCAGGTCGGCCACGAACCGCCGGAACCAGCCGATCTCGACGGCGACCAGCCGGTTCTTGCGGCCACGCACCGGGATGGTCGTGACATCAGGCGCAGCCAGCAGCCATTCGGCATAGGCCAGACACACCCGGTCCACCCCCGTCGGCGCCGACCGTTCGGCCCGGCTCATCAGCCGGCTGGCATCGTAGAGAATGCGCATACTAGGCGACGTAACCGGCCTGCATCAGTTCGGCGATGTGGACGATGGCCGTGGGTTTGCCGTCCTCGACCACGAAGAGATTGGCGATCTTGTTGGCGGTCAACAGATCGACCACATCGCTCATGCGCGCATCCGGATCAACGGTGATGGGATTTGCTCCCATGATATCGGCCGCGGTCAGATGGGTGGTGTCGCGCTGGAAGGCCCGGCGCAGGTCGCCGTCGGTGACGATGCCTGCGAGCGCGCCATCGCCGTCAAGCACGGCGACGGCACCTTTTCGGCCTTCGGTGATCGCCGAGACCACGTCCCCGAAGCTGGCGTTCAACGGCACGCTGGCCGGGACAGCGGCATTGTCGCCCATCCATTCGCGCACGCTTTGCAGGCTCATGCCCAAGGCGCCGCCAGGGTGGTGCAGGCCGAAGTCCGTGGCCGTGAACTCGCGACGATCCATCAGCACCATGGCTAAGGCATCCCCTAAGGCCAGGGTCATCAGGGTCGAGGTGGTGGGCGCCAAGCCGTTGGGGCAGGCCTCGGCGACCTTGGGCATGGTCAGGCATACCGCAGCGTTTCGGCCGAGGAAGCTGCCAGGACGCTGGGTGATGGCGATCACGGGAATGCCGTTGCGCTGGCAATAGATCAGGGGATCGCGAAGTTCACGGCTCTCGCCCGAGTTGGAGATGGCCAGCACCGTCACGTCGGGACGCAGCATCCCCAGATCGCCATGGCTCATCTCGGCAGGGTGAACGAAGAAGGCGTTGGTGCCGGTCGAGGCCAAGGTGGCGGCGATCTTGCCGCCGATGTGGCCCGACTTGCCCATGCCGGTGACGACGACATAGCCCGGTCGGCTCATGATCACATCGACCGCCCGCGCGATCGACACGTCGATCGAGCGTTCCAATCCCTCCAGCGCTTCGATGTTCAGGCGCACGACGTCGCGGGCGCGATCGGTCATCACGGCGATGTCGTCGGGGGTCGAGTGAGCGATCTCGGTCATAATGTTTTGGCCCGCAGCCGGGCTCTCCTGCTTTCACGATCGCGATCGGCCATGGGTGCGTTTCGCGCGCCGCCTCCCTTTCAGACGACTTTGTCGGTTTCTGGTCAACCTTTGCCGCTCTGGCGCGTTACGCCGACCGGGGAACTAAAACAAAGAGTTTGATCGTCAATGCCGTCTCATGCCGGAGCCGCCTCGCTATTGCTCCCGACACCGCCCGTCGTCGCCGACGGGATCGCCCTGTTTCTGGACATGGACGGCGTGCTGGCGCCGATGGCCCCGACGCCCGACGCCGTCGTGCCGACCGCGCGTCGTACGGCGGCGCTGAAGGCGGTAGAGGCGCGACTTGCGGGCCGCGTCGCCATCGTCAGCGGCCGCACCCTCGCCGAGATCGACCGCATTTCCGATCACGCCCTTGTCTCGGGCTCGGGCGTGCATGGTCTGGAGCGGCGTCTGAAGGACGGCTCCATTGAACGCAAGACGCCCGACGCCGGCGTCGCCCACGCGCTGGATGCGTTCGAGGAATTCGCCGCCGATCGCCCCGGCGTGATCGTCGAGGACAAAGGCGTGTCCGTCGGTTTGCACTATCGTCAGGCGCCGGATGAAGCCGGCGCCGCCAAGGGGCTAGCGGCCGAGCTTCAGGCCGAAACGGGACTGACGCTCCAACCCGGTCATATGGTGCTGGAGCTGAAGACGCCCGGCGCCGACAAGGGCACGGCCGTCACGGCCTTCATGCAGGAGGCGCCGTTCAAGGGCGCGGTCCCGGTTATGCTGGGCGACGACTTGACCGACGAATACGGGTTCGAGGCTGCGGCGGCGCTGGGCGGATACGGCGTGCTGGTCGGCCCCGAGCGCGAGACGGCGGCCCGATACCGGCTGGACGATGTGGATGCTGTGCTCACCTGGCTTGAAGCCGTAGCGAAGGCCTGAACCGATGAAGCCCAATCTGGATCTGTTTCCCATCGGCAACTGCGGCGTCAGCGCCCTGATCGACCGTCAGGGCCGTTTCGTCTGGGCCTGCGCGCCGCGGGTGGATGGCGACCCGGTCTTTTCCGCACTGATGGACGGCATGGCGCCCGAGCATGGCTTCTGGGCCATCGAGATGGAGGACGTGAAGTCGATCGATCAGGCCTATGTACGCAACACGCCGGTTCTGCGCACGGTCATGACGGCCGAGGACGGATCGTCAGCCGAGATCATCGACTTCGCCCCGCGTCATCCGAAGCACTCGCGCACCTATCGCCCGCTGGCCTTTGCGCGCATCGTGCGGCCGCTGTCGGGCACGCCCCGCATCCGTGTGCGGTTGCGGCCCTCGACAGACTGGGGCGCGCGCCCGGCGCCGCACACCTCCGGATCTAACCACATCCGCTATATGTGCGCCGACGTCACCTTCCGCCTGACGACCGATTGTCCCGTGTCGCATGTGCTGGAGGAGCGCGTGTTCCGGCTGGAGCGGTCGCACGCCTTCTTCCTGGGCCCGGACGAGGGCTACGACCAGGGTGTCGGCCACGGCGTTCAGGGCGCGCTGGATCGCACGGTGGCCTATTGGCAGGACTGGGTGCGCAAACTCTATCTGCCGCTCGACTATCAGGAGGCGGTGATCCGCGCGGCGATCACGCTGAAGCTGTGCGCCTATGAAGAGACCGGCGCCATCGTCGCGGCCATGACGACCTCGGTGCCCGAGTTCAAGGAGAGCGGGCGCAACTGGGACTATCGCTACTGCTGGATCCGCGACGCCTATTACACGGTGCGGGCGTTGAACCGGTTGGGCGCGGTCGACATCCTCGAGAACTATCTCGTCTATCTGAGAAACCTGGTCGACGACTCCGCCGGCGGCCATGTCCAGCCGGTCTATGGCGTGGGTCTGGAGCCCGGAATCGGCGAGAGCATCATCGACAGCGTCGCGGGCTATCGCGGCATGAAGCCGGTGCGGATCGGCAATCAGGCGCACGAACATCTGCAACACGACGTCTACGGACAGATCGTGCTGCCTCTGGTTCAGGCCTTCTATGACTCACGGCTGCTGCGCCCGGGTACGCTGGAAGATTTTCACGCGCTGGAGGCGATCGGCGAGCGGGCCTTCGCCATGCACGATCAGACCGACGCGGGCCTGTGGGAGTTCCGCACCATTGCACGGGTCCACACCTATTCATCCGTCATGTGCTGGGCCGCCTGCGATCGTCTGGCCAAGGCGGCGGAACATCTGAACCTGCCGGATCGAGCCGCCTTCTGGCGTGAGCGGGCGCAAATCATCCGTCAGCGGATCGAGGCGGAGGCCTATCTGCCCGACGAGGGCCGGTTCGCCGCCAGCTTCGGCGGCCGCGAGTTGGATGCCTCTCTGCTGCAGATGACGGATCTGGGCTTCCTAGAGGCGCACGATCCGCGTCAGGTCGCCACTTTTGACGCCATCGAGCGCGATCTGAAGAAGGGCAGCCACCTGTTCCGCTATGTCGAGCCGGACGACTTCGGCGAGCCAGAGACGGCCTTCAACTTCTGCACCTTCTGGTTCATCGAAGCCCTGCACCAGAACGGCCGCATCGAGGAAGCCCGCACCATCTTCCAGGAAATGCTGAGCCGACGGACGGCCGCAGGTCTGCTGAGCGAGGATATCTCGATCGACGATGGCGAACTGTGGGGCAACTATCCGCAGACCTATTCCCTGGTCGGCATCATCAATTGCGCCGTGCTGTTGAGCCGTTCCTGGACCGATGTGCGTTAATGTCTGGACCCCGGGGCTGGGGTCGCCGTGTGAAGTGAAGTCATGAGCCGCCTGATCGTTGTTTCGAACCGGGTTTCGGCCCCGACCGACCCCGCCGCCGGGTCCGCCGGCGGCCTAGCCATGGCTCTGTCCGCCGCGCTCAGAAAATACGACGGCCTGTGGTTCGGCTGGTCGGGCGAGCGGGTGGACCACTACACCGGCGAGGTGAAGATCGAGGACCGGGCCGGCGTCACCGTAGGGCTGGTCGATCTGGAGGGGCAGGACGTCGACGAATACTACAACGGCTACGCCAACAAGACGTTGTGGCCGCTGTTCCACCACCGCATCGACCTGGCCCAGTACGAGCGGTCCTATGGCGAGGGCTATGAGCGGGTGAACCGGCGCTTTGCCGAGGCGCTGGCCCCGTTGATCCAGCCCGACGACATGATCTGGATTCACGACTATCACATGATCCCGATGGCGCGGGATCTGCGCCGCTTGGGCATTCGCAACCGGATCGGCTTCTTCCTGCACACGCCCTGGCCGGCGCGGCAGTTGCTGGTGACCCTGCCGCATCACCGGCGGCTGGTAGAATCGATGTTCGACTTCGACCTGATCGGTTTCCACACCCAGGAGTGGAGCGATCTGTTCACCGACTATGTGGTGTCCGAGGCCCAGGGCGAGTTGGACGGGACCGGCGGGCTGGAGTGTTTCGGTCGCAAGGTCCAGACCGGCGTCTTCCCCATCGGCATCGATGTCGACGGTTTCCTGGCGGCGCGAAATTCGGCGCTTGGGGCGCGAACCTATGACCGGATGGCGGCGTCGTCGGCCTTCCGGTCGATGATCGTGGGCGTGGACCGGCTGGACTATTCCAAGGGGCTGGAAGAGCGGCTGCTGGGTTACGAACAGTTTCTGCACGACAACGCCTCGATGCGGGGCGAGGTCTTCCTGCTGCAGGTCACCCCCATCTCGCGCGACGACGTGGACAGCTATCAGGACATTCGTTCGCGGCTGGACGCCTTGGCGGGACGGATTAATGGCGCCTTCGCCGACATGGACTGGCAGCCGATCCGTTATCTGAACCGCACCTATCGCCGGGATCAGCTAGCGGGCATTTACCGCGCGGCGCGGGTCGGTCTGGTGACGCCGCTGCGCGACGGCATGAACCTAGTGGCCAAGGAATATGTCTGCGCCCAGAACCCGGACGATCCGGGCGTGCTGATCCTGTCGCGCTTCGCCGGCGCGGCCGAACAGATGGGCGAGGCGCTGCTGGTCAATCCCTACAGTCGCGAAGAGCTGTCCGACGCCATCCAGAAGGCGCTGACCATGCCGCTGGCCGAGCGGATCCGGAAATGGGAAGCCCTGATGGATGTGGTTCGCGCCACCGATGTCGGCATCTGGCGCGATGATTTCGTGCGCGCCCTGCAAGCCGATGAAACGACCTCGCAACCGACGCAGTGGGCCGGCGCGGCCTGACGCCTAGCGGAGGTCGAAGGCCAGCATCAGGGTGCGCTGGGCCGGATTGAAGTTGTCGTCGGACAGGAGGTAGAGCCGGGTCCTGCCGTTTCGCATCTCTGCGGCGATCCCCTCGAAGTTGTCGGTCGTGCCGGGCAGTTTCAGCTCGATCAACACCGGTCCCAGCGCTCCGTCGGGGGCCATGCGGCGCACGCGCGCGCGCATGTCGATGGGTGCCCGGTACAGGCGCTGGACCACGAACCATCCAACGCCGGACGGATCGCGATCCAGACCGGTGATGCGGTATTCGCTGTCGGGAATGGGGGTTGCAGGCGGCGCGCTCACGACCGTGCAACTTGCCGCCGCGCAGTCCCAGACGCCGCCCGCCTCGCCAGAGACGCGCCAGCCGCTGGGCGCAACGGCTAACCCTTCCATCCCGTCGTTCTCGGTCAAGGCGAAGTCGGGCGACCGCACTGGCGTCGGCCGCGTCCGCAGCGCCGACAAGGGGCCGTAGTTCCAGATGCGATGACGCCGCTCGAAACTGACCAGCAGATCGCCGGAGGGGGTGATGGCCAGGCCCTCGGCGTCGCCGTCCGACTTGTCAGAAATCGCGGCGCCGTCTTGAAGCGTCAGCCGGCGCGAGCGGAAGTGATCCAGGCCAGCCAGCCGCCCCCCGGCGTCCAGGCGAATGTCGCCGCGCACCAGATCACCGGTGTCTGATACCGTGACGAAACCGCCGTCGCCGGTCAGCTTCAGGTCCGACAGGCTGTGCAGCGGCGAGGTCGGCGCGGCGCTGACCTGCAGGCCGCCGGCGAACGTGACACTGTCAGCCAACTGCGTGCCGCCGGGCAGGCCCAAGCTGACGCTTCGCAGTTCCGCGACCTGGGGCGTCCAGCCGTCCGATGACAACGGATAGGGACGCGGCGCGCCCAGCGAGGCGGCGCAGGCCGACAGCGACAGCGCGACCCAGACACTGGCTAGCCGGCCGAAACGGCTCATGCCGCCAGCTTTCGCTTGGCGCGACGGGTGGGACCCGCCGCCCCCTCGTTCTCGAACAGTTCGGCCAGCTTCTCGGTCATGGCCCCCGCCAGCTGTTCCACGTCCACGATGGTCAGGGCCTTGCGATACCAGCGGGTTACGTCATGGCCGATGCCGATGGCCAGCAGTTCGACCGGCGAGCGGTCCTCGATCTCGGCGATCACCTGACGCAGGTGCTTGTCCAGATAAAGCGCTGCATTGGCCGACTGGGTCGAGTCGTCGACCGGGGAACCGTCGGAAATGACCATCAGGATGCGGCGCTGTTCGGTGCGGGCCAACAGGCGGCCGTGCGCCCATTGCAGGGCCTCGCCGTCGATATTCTCCTTCAACAGCCCCTCGCGCATCATCAGGCCCAGGTTCTTCTTGGCCCGGCGCCACGGCGCGTCGGCGGCCTTGTAGATGATGTGGCGCAGGTCGTTGAGGCGGCCGGGATTTTGCGGCTTGCCGGCGGTGATCCAGGCTTCGCGGCTCTGTCCGCCCTTCCAAGCGCGGGTGGTGAAGCCCAGGATTTCGACCTTGACGCCGCAGCGTTCCAGCGTCCGCGCCAGGATGTCGGCGCAGACCGCCGCCACCATGATCGGCCGCCCGCGCATCGAGCCGGAGTTGTCCAGCAGCAGGGTCACGACCGTGTCGCGGAACGGGCTTTCGCTCTCGGCCTTGAACGACAGGGGGGCGGTCGGGTCGGTGACGATCCGGGTCAGCCGCGCCGTGTCCAGCGTCCCCTCTTCCAGATCGAAGACCCAGGAACGGTTCTGCTGCGCCAGCAGGCGGCGTTGCAGCTTGTTGGCCAGGCGCGACACGACGCTGGACAGGATGGCCAACTGGCCATCCAGCAGGGCGCGCAGCCGGTCCAGCTCGACCGGGTCGCACAGGTCGGCGGCGTCCACCACCTCGTCGAAGGCGGTGGTGAAGACGCGGTAGAAATTAACCGCGCGGCCGTCGTCGGCCGTCTGCTGACGGTTCGGCTGCTGGCCTTCCTGAAGTTCCGGGCCATCGTCGGCGCCTTCGCCGTCGGGATCGGCGGGCGCGCCTTCGGGGCGACTTTCGCGCTCCTGCTCGGAAGACTGATCGTCGGCGTCGCCCTCCATCGACTGGGAGCCTTCGCCGCCGTCCTGCTCTTCCTCCTCGTCCTGATCGTCGTCAGACGCGGGGTCTTGAGGATCGGGTTCTTCGTCGCCGGGATCTTCGGACGTATCCTCGCCGCGTCCGTCGCCGGGGTCGAGGTCCAGCGCGCGCAGCACTTCGCGCATCTTCAGCGCGAAGCCTTCCTGATCGCCCGCCGTACCGGCCAGGGCGTCCAGCTTGGCGCCCGCCTTGGCTTCGATGTTAGCGCGCACCAGATCCAGCATGGCCCGGGCGCCGTCGGGGGCGGGGCGCCCGGTCAGCCGCTCTCGGACAAGCAGAGCCACGGCTTCGGACACGGGCACGCGGTCGGCGTCGCTGATGCGCAGGGCGCCGGTCTTTTCCAGTCGCGTGATCAGGGCGGCGCCTAGATTGTCGCGCACCCCGGCCAGATGTTCCGAACCAAAGGCCTCGACGCGCGCCTGTTCGACCGCATCGAACACCTCGGCCGCCTTGGCGTCCGCTGGCCGCATCCGGCTGTTCACCGCCGCATCGTGATTGGCCAGACGCAGCGCCAGCCGGTCGGCCTGGCCGCGCAAGGACGCGCTCTCGGGCCCGGACGGATCGCGGGGCGGATGGGGCAGGGTCAGGACGCCGTTCGACAGTTTGGGCCCGTCGGACCCGAACACCACCTCCAGCTCCGGCTGCTCGGCCAGTGCCCGCGCGGCATGACCCAGCGCGCGCTTGAAGGTTTCGGCGGGAGTGTCCGGGGCGGCCATAGCCCTCAGTTAATCGCTTCGCGCCTGCGATAAAAGCGCCGTCAGCCGCCTTTTGAAATCGGCACGCGACGGCCGTAGGTCAGACAGCGCCAAACCCACTCCAGCGGCCCCATGCTGAACCGCGACAACCACAGCGGCGACCAGATCAGTTGCAGCGCCGAGACCGCCAGAACCAGGCCCCACATCTGGACATAGTCGACCCGTCCGAACAGCCGCGGTCCCCACGGCATGTAGAAGATCGAGGTCATGATCAGGGTCTGGGTCAGATAGTTGGTGAAGGCCATCTGACCTACCGGCCGCAGCGCCGCCGTGATCCAGGCCAGCCCTCGCGTCGTCGCCAGCACGATCAGGCTGACATAGGCCAAGGTGACGAAGATGGGGAAGGAGGCGACGACCTCCGCCAGCCCGCGCGTCGGGTGGGTTCCGGCCGGGGCCATGGCCTCACGCCATTCCAGCACGCCCAGCAGGGCCAGCACGGCTCCGCCGACCCCGACCAAGGCGCCATAGACCCCGTTGGGCGCCCGGCCGCTGAACACGCCGGCCTTGAACAGGCCCAGTCCCAGCATCATCAGGGCCACGGTCGAGAAGACGAACATCGTCAGGCTGGCGCCCTGCAGCAGCAGCCAGTTCTGAATGTTCTGGCCCATCGCCCCGGCCCAGCCGCTGCGATAGGCGGCGATCGACTCCGTCACCATGGCGGCGGTGTAATGCGGCCCGCCCTGGTTCATCGCCTCGGTGATCGCCGGCGGCCCGGCGACCATCAGCCAGGTCGCACCCGCCTGCATCGCGCCCAGCAACAGGGTTACGCCCAGGCCGATCCCGATCAACGTCCCGGCCCGCATCGACCGCATCAGCATCACGAACAGGCCCGACCAGGCGTAGAGCAGAAGCACGTCGCCATACCAGAAGGCCAGGCCGTGGATCAGGGCGATGACCGCCAGCCAGAACAGGCGGCGTCGCAGCAGTTTGCCACGCGCCGCATCGTCCCGCTCGCCCCCGACCAGATAGATCGACGCCCCGAACAGCATCGAAAACAGGGTGATGAACTTCTGATGGAAGAAGACGTCCATCGTCCAGCGCGCCACGGCGTTGGCGCCGTTGACCGGAAACGGGCTCAGGCTCGCGTCCTGATAGACCATGACCGGCAGGCCGAAGGAGACGACATTGACCGCCAGGATGCCCAGCACCGCCAGCCCCCGCATGACGTCCAGGCTGGCGATGCGCGAGGTCGCCGCGACGGGCGACAGGATCTCCGCCGCATCCTTGTCCGTGTCGTCCATGGTCATTCTCGGATCCCCCAATCCTCGAACTCAGGCGTCAGGCGCGAATGCCAACCCTGCTTCTCAGCCTTTGGGCATCAGGCCCAGTCTGTCCTTGACCGCCGGCCGCGCCTCGAAGGCGATGAAAGCGGCGCACAACCCGGCCCACAGGGCGTAGCTGACGCCCACGATCATGGCGATGGGCAGGCCGCCGACGCCGAAGATCAGCAGGGTGGTCTCGGTCGCGCCCAGGGCCTGCATGACATCGCCGGCCTCGAACCAGCCCATCACGCTCATGCCCAGGGCGACGACGATCTGAACCAGGGCCGCCGCCAAACCGCCGTACATCATGAAGCGCCAGACGACGCCCAGCCGTGTCCCGGGCCGGCCGTCGCGCTTGCGCTCGTTCAACACACGATACAGCGCCAGCGGCACGGTGATCAGGCCGATCAGCATCACCACCAGCCGCCAGTCCATGTCGCGGCCGGGCAGATAGGCGTGCGGCCGCCAGAAGGGCAGGGTCAACCACAGGGGTGGCCAGGCCGCGCCGGCCAAACAGGCCAGAATCCGAGGCGTCCGCCCGGGCCGCGCGGCGATGGTCGCCTGACCCGGCAGGTCGGAATAGCTCTCGAACCGGCTCATCGCGTCGGCGCCGGCGCAGCGCCGGAATAGTCGTAGAAGCCGCGTCCGCTCTTCCTGCCCAGCCAGCCGGCCTCGACATATTTCACCAGCAGCGGGCAGGGGCGATATTTGCTGTCGGCCAAGCCGTCATACAGCACGTTCATGATGGCCAGGACGACGTCCAGACCCATGAAGTCCGCCAGTTCCAGCGGCCCCATCGGATGATTGGCGCCCAGGCGCAGCGCCTTGTCGATCGAGGCGACGTTGCCGACCCCTTCGTACAGGGCGAAGATGGCCTCGTTCATCATCGGCACCAGGATGCGATTGACGATGAAGGCGGGGAAATCCTCGGCGTCCGTGGTGGTCTTGCCCAGGCTTTCGGCGAAGGCGACGGCGGCGGAATGGGTTTCGGCCGAGGTGGCGATACCGCGAATGATCTCCACCAGCTTCATCACCGGCGCCGGCTTCATGAAGTGCAGGCCGACGAACCGGTCCGGCCGGTCCGTCGAGGACGCCAGGCGGGTGATCGAGATCGAAGAAGTGTTGGACGCCAGGAGGGTCTGCGGCCCCAGGTGCGGCACGACCTGCGCATAGATGGCCTTCTTGACCGCCTCGTCTTCCAGCGCCGCCTCGATGACCAGATCGGCGCCGGCGACGGCCTCGGCCATCACGTCGCTTGTCGTGATGCGGGTCAGGGCTGCGTCGGCCGCGGCCTGGTCGACCAGTCCGCGTCCGACGTGACGCGCCAGGCTGGCCGCGATCTCGCCCTGCGCCAGCGGCAGCCGGTCGGCGACGACGTCATAAAGGCGAACCGAATAGCCCCCGAGCGCGACCGCCTGCGCGATGCCTGCGCCCATCTGTCCGGCGCCCAGAATGGCGACTGTGGTGATCGAGGTCATGAACCGTGGTCGAAAGTGGTCGGGCGGGCACCTTTAGAAAGGAAGGCGCGCGGCGCAAGAGCGGATCAACCCTCTCGCATCAGATTTCCGCCCGCCGTGTCGCCTCAGCCGAGCAACTGGATCAGGGCCGGCGCCGCCGTGCGGTTGAACAGCACGCTGATGAACTGCAGCAGTAGGATCACCACGATGGGCGAGATGTCGATGCCGCCCAAGTTCGGAATGATGCGGCGGAACGGCTCCAGCAGGGGCGCGGTGACCCGGTCCAGGAAGGTCCCGACCGAATAGACGAAGCGGTTGCGATAGTTGACGACGTCGAACGCCACCAACCAGCTCAGAATGGCCTGGGCGATGATGAACCAGATCATCAGACTGATGATGGTGTTGATCAACCAGACGAGCGCATAGCCCATGAACGGTAACTCCTGCTTGGATCGGCGCTTTTAGCCTGTTCGCCCCTGCTCCGACAACGGCCGTGTCCGACCTGCGCGCTTTGCGCGCACAAGCCCGTTGACACCACGCCCGCCCGCCTTCTATGTCCGCCACGCCTGTGAAACCCGATCCCACGCCGGAAACGGGGCCGTAGCTCAGTTGGTAGAGCGCGTCGTTCGCAATGACGAGGTCAGGGGTTCGACTCCCCTCGGCTCCACCAGGCGCTCCTGATCATATCCTCAACGACAAGCCGCGTTCGGCCATCCGCTCAGTTGCCGCGGTAGGTGCTGTAGCCGTAGGGGCTGACGACGACGGGGACGTGGTAGTGGATGCTCGGGTCGCGGACCCGGAACACCACGTCGATCTCGGGGAAGAAGGGCTGGGCGTCCTTGTCGCCGTATTGCGACATGTCGAACGTCAGCTTGTAGGTCGCGGCCTGCGTCGTGACATGATCGCCGAACGAGCGGACGCGGCCGTTCTCGTCGGTGCGCGCGGTCGCCAGTTGTCGCCAGCCGCCGTCGCCGTCCTTGATCGCCAAAGTGACGGGCACATCGCGGCCGCCGACGCCGCGCGCCAAATCCAGGACGTGGGTCGAAATGGTCTCGGCCGAGGCCGATCCTGCGGAGATCAGGAAGGCAGACAGGGCGGCAAGCGCTGCAATACGCATGGTATAGTCCTTGGGAACGGGTTGGCTTCGGGGCGGCGTAAGCCGGGCGATTAGTGCTGGGTCGGCCGGACCAAGGTCAGGTCATAGCCCAGGGCGCGGGTGCGGTTCAGGATGGTCTCGCGGGTCTGGGACGAAGGTTGCGCGGTGCGGCTGAGCAGCCAAAGGTAGCGACCCGAAGGCTCGCCGACGATGGACCAGGAATAGTCGTCGGCGTGGTCCAGCACCCAATAGTCGCCGACGTAGAAGGGGCCGAAGAAGGATACCTTCAGCTTGGAGTTGTCGCTGCCCTCGACGATCTTCGCCTTGCCCTCTGAGGTTTTTTCCGGACCATCGGCCGCACCCTGTCGGCAGGTGTTCAGCACCCCGACCAGACCGTCATCGCGCACCGTATATTGAGCGGTCACCCCTTCGCAGCCGCGCTCGAACCCGTTCTCGTAGCGCCCGATTTCATACCACAAGCCGGCGTAGCGGTTCAGATCGACCGGCTTGGCGGGTTGGGGCACGGCGGCGTTGCCTACGGGGCCGCGTTGCAGGGTGGCGCAGGCGCCCAGCGCGAGGGCGGCGCCGACGATCAGGGCGATGGAAGCGGTGCGAGCGATTTTCATGGCCGCAGAACGACGATGAGGGCGCCCGGTTCCGGACACTCGGTCTCGGCAGATCACCGCAGCGCGACGTAGCCCCGTTCGATGACCCGGCGCAGAGCCTCGTAGGCTTCGGCCAGTTCGTCGTAGGCGGTGCGGGCGGCGGTCAGGCGGGCGACCTGGTCAGGCGTGACAGCCGAGCCGGAGTGGGCCAGGCGCAGCGATTCCGCAACCCATTTGGCGCGGGCCGTGGCGGTCATGACCGCCAGCTTTTGCAGCGAGCCGGCGTCCACGCCGGTCAGGGCGTGCCCGATCACCTCCTTGTTGGCGACGTAGGCGGCGTAGTCGATCTGCTCCAGCTGCCCGCGCAGGCGACGCTGCTCGTGCGGATCGGTGTCCTGCGGCTCGAAATGGTCGCTGTGGCGGCGGGTGCTGGACGTCATCTTGGTCGACATGGGCGAGCCCTCCCCGGCCTGTCCTGGCGGTCTCGGCGGCCGCTCGACAAGAAGGTGCGCCGTCTCGGTTAACGCCGCGTTGCGCTTGGGACCCACGCATCCGATATCGGGGCCACACAGGATCGGAGAAGACCATGGACCTGAAACTGAACGGCAAGCGCGCCCTGATCTGCGGCGGCTCATCCGGCCTTGGCAGCGCCGTGGCGACGGCCCTGGTCGCGGAGGGCGCGCACGTCGCCCTGCTGTCGCGCGATGAAGGCAAGCTTCAGGCCGTGGCGGATGCGCTGAACGCATCCGGGCCTGGCCGGGCGGTCGTGGTCACGGCGGACCTGGCGGACCATGAGGCGCTGCTGAAGGCGACGGACCGGGCCGAGGATCTGCTGGGCGGGCACGTCGAAATCCTGTTGAACAACACCGGGGGGCCGCCGCCGTCGGGCGTGTCGGGGCTTGAGCCGGCGGTTTGGCGCGATCATTTCGAGTCGATGGTGCTGTCGATCTTCCGCCTGACGGACCGGGTGCTGCCGGCCATGCGGGCGGCCGGCTGGGGGCGCATCCTGAACGTCGCCTCGATCACAGTGGTCGAGCCGTCGGCGGCGCTGGGCGTGTCCAACACCCTGCGGGCCTCGGTCGCGGCCTGGGCCAAGACCCTGGCCAATGAGGTCGGACCAGACGGGGTGACGGTCAACACCCTGCTGCCGGGGCGGATCGATACGCCGCGGATCGAAAGGCTGGACCAGGCGACCGCTGAGCGCACCGGCACGACGCCGCAAGAGGCGCGAGCTGAATCCGTCAAATCGATCCCCGTCGGCCGCATCGGCACGACTGAGGAGTTCGGCGCCACCGCCGCCTTCCTGGCCAGTCCGCTTGCGGCCTATGTCACCGGCTCGCTGATCCGACTGGACGGCGGGGCGATCAAGGCGATCTGATCAGCCGGGCGCACGACGGCGCAGCACGCCGCCGAAAGCCACGCGGCTGCGGCCGTAATCCAGAGTGATGCGGCTGAACCGGCTCAGGATATCGGCGCCCAGCAGCAGGGCGGGCTTGTCGATCAGGTCCATGACCTGAAACACATGCAGGTCGGCGAACAGCAGCGGGGTCGGCCCCAGAGATCGTCCCGCGATGTGCAGGGCGGGCGTCGTGCCGGTGCGAGCCGTCACTGCGCCGCCGACGATGCCGACCATCCGCACAGGCTCGGACGGGGCGGCGGCCTGACCGATGTCGATCGCCTGCATCACGGCCAGATTGCCGATCGAATATTGCGCGCCGCTGTCGATGAAGGCCGCGACCTCCACGCCGGCGATCTCGATCCGGGTCAGGATCAGCTGACCGAAGCGACCGCGACGACCGGCGACCAGCACGTCCTGTTGCTGGGGCCGGGTTGAGTCGGGGCTGGTCGTCAGCGCGATGCTGGTCGACCCTGACGGCGACAGGGCGACCTGGCGGGCATTGACGTCCAGCGTCAGGCGAAAGCGGGACAGCAGGTCCAGACCGAGCAGGCCGTCGGCGCCCAGGGCGTCGCGCGGGAAGACCGGCAGGGTCAGGTCGCTGAAGCGCCGCCGCCCGATCTCGATCTGCGCCAGTTCGACGGTCGGCGTGACCTCGGCCGCCGTGATCCCGTGCACCACGACCGGGCGGCCGGGCGGCAGGGCCAAGGTCTGGGCCAACTCGGCCGAAATCGCGCTGCGCTCGGCGCCGGTGTCGATGACGAAGATCTTCTGGACGCTTCCATTCAGACGCACGCCGACGCCCATCCGCGTCAACAGATTTTGCAGGAGCCGCACCCGATCGGGCGGATCTGCTGGGATGGCGGTCTGGGCGGACACAAACGGAACAGCCGCCAGCAGGCCCAGCGTCTTGCGCCGCGACGTTTTCACGCTCGATCCTTCGCCAAACCCTGGCCGCACTTGCCTGTCCTCCTCGGGCCGTCGCCAGGGCAGGGCAGGCTACGCGCTTTTGGCGAAGAGCCTGAGACATATTCTTGTCGGTCGTGTCTCAGCGCGGCTGCGCCTTCCCGCCCGGCGTTCGGCGCCGTCTGGCCAATCGGGGGTTGTCGACGTATCGTCCCAGCCGAAACAGGAGGATGCGATGCTGACCTTGCTTATGCTGGCCCTGTCCGACCCCGCGGCGGCGTCTTCCAGCGCGATTACCAGCCCTGATCTTGTCGTTGTTTCCGCACCAAGGGAGGCCACGCAGCGTTGTGGCGATCCGCTGATGCAGGCTCGGCAAAGCGGCGTCGGCGCCATGATGCTGGATCGATCGCTCGATGATGGACAGGTCCGGCGCTATCTGCTGCTGGATCGGCGCGACCAGAACAACTGTCCCCTGCCGATCAGCTACGCCGTGCCGGATCAACGGGCGCTGGGTCGAAACCTGATGCCGGCCCAGCCCGACGTCGGCGTGCCACCGGCTCCGCCCGCGCCGCGTCGCTAGGCGCGGGGATGGGCGGCCGCATAGGCGTTTAAAAGACGATCCGCATCGACGCCGGTGTATTTCTGGGTCGTCGACAGGCTGGCGTGGCCCAGCAGTTCCTGGATCGACCGCAGATCGGCCCCGGCGCCCAGCAGGTGGGTCGCGAAACTGTGGCGCAGGGCGTGAGGCGTGGTGCGCTCGGGCAGACCCAACCGGCCGCGCAACTTCTGCACCGAGGCCTGAACGTGACGGGGGCTTAAGGGGCCGCCGCGGCGGGCGCGAAACAGGGCGTCGGCGGGCTGGAGCGGGAAGGGCAGAAGGACCAGGTAGGCGTCCACCGCCGTGCGTACGGCGGGCAGGATCGGCGCGATCCGGGTCTTGGAGCCCTTGCCGACGATACGCAGGGTCTCGCCTAGCGGCGCATCGGCGCGGGTCAGGGACATGGCCTCGGAGATCCGCAGGCCGCAGCCGTAGAGCAGGGTCAGGACAGCTCTGTCACGCGCGGCCTCCCACGGTTCGGCGTCGGGATCGGCGTCCGGTTCGGCCAGCAGACCGCGCGCCTGATCCTCTGTCACCGGACGGGGCAGGGACGGCTTGACCTTGGGACCGCGCACTAGGGCCAGCTGCGGCGCGGGCGTGTCCAGCCGCCGGTCGAGGAAGGCGTGAAAACCGCGAATGGCCGACAGGCTCTGGCTCAGCGACCGGGCCGCCAGCGGTTGATCTCCGGATCGTCGCTCAGCCATGTGGGCGCGGACCTCGGCGGCGGTGATCGTCCCCATGTCTTTCAGCGACATCACCTCGCCGCGATGGCGTTCGAGGAAGGCGACATAGAGCTGCCCGATGTGGCCATAGGCCTCCAGCGTGCGTGGCGACAGGCGACGTTCGTGCGCCAAGTGATCGAGCCAGGCGCGCAGGGCGTCGGAGGCGGTCAGTTGAGAACCGGCCATCGCTCGGCCATCCGCTCCGTCACCCGCGCCAGGAAGGCGGCCAGTTCGCAGCCCATGTTGGGGGTGAAGCCTTCGAGTTCGGGTGAGCCGAAGGCGCAGATGCAGGGGCGGGGCGGCCCGCCCGGCGTCAGGTGCGGGGCCATGCGGACCAGGGCGATGGACCGCACCTGATCCTCGGCAGCGCCGAAGAAATTCAGACCTTGGATCATCGGGCCGAGCCAGGTCAGGCCGTGCTCGCCCAGCAGGTTGTCGACGTCGCCTTCTTCCAGCGCGCGCCAGCCGAAGGGTACGCCGCCGGGTTTTTCCAGAGCGATGGCGGCGCCGGCCAAGCCGAACCGCCCCTGCGCCGCCGCATCCAGCCGCCGTGCCAGGTCGGAATGGTTCTTGGCCTCCATCAGGTCCAGGGTCGCGACGTGGGTCTGGGTCTGGGCGGCGAAGTTGGCGCGGGCGACCAGTTCGATCTCACGCCGGGCGCCGGTCTCGCGCTCGACCACGGCCTCTAGCCGCGTCAGGGCGGCGGCACCGAACTCGACCACGTTGCGGCCGTGCGGCCGCAGACCGATCTCTTCCAGCAGAGAGCGGTCGTCGAGCAGGGTCTGGGGATGGGTCTGCAGCCAGCCGCGCACGTCGGGCCAATGCAAGCCGTCGCCGATATGGGGCGTTGCGTCCGATTCCGACGTTTCGAAAAGGTCCAATGAGCCGCTCAAACAGACCTCTCCGGGAACCGCGATGCTACAGAATGGACTGACCCGTCTTGGCCCAGTCCGCCACGAAGGCATCAAGACCCTTGTCGGTTAACGGGTGGTTCACCAAGGCCTTGAATGTGTCGGCGCCGAAGGTGGCGGCGTCCGATCCGGCGACGGCGGCGGCGGCGACATGGCCGACATTGCGCAGGGACGCGGCCAGGATCTGGGTCTCGAAACCGTGGACGTCATACAGGACGCGGATTTCTTCCAGCAGGCCGATGCCGTCGGCGCCGTTGTCTTCCAGACGTCCGACGAACGGCGAGACGAAGGTGGCGCCGGCCTTGGCGGCCAGCAGGGCCTGGGCGGCCGAGAAGCACAGGGTGACGTTGGTCTTGATGCCCTTGTCGGTGAAGACGCGGCAGGCGCGCAGGCCGTCCCAGGTCAGGGGCAGTTTCACCACCACGTTCGGCGCGATGGCGGCCAGCTTGTCGCCTTCCTTGACCATGGTCTCGAAATCGAGCGAGACGGCCTCGGCGGAAATCGGCCCCTCGACCAGGGCGCAGATTTCGGCGATGACCTCGGCGATGTTCCGACCCGACTTGGCGATCAGCGACGGATTGGTGGTGACGCCATCCACCATTCCTGTGGGGACCATGTCCTTGATGACGGCGACGTCGGCGGTATCGAGAAAGAGTTTCATGGGCGGCTTCATAGCCGAGGGCGCAGTTCGGTGAAAGTCGCCTCCGTCCTCATTCCCCTGCCGGTGCCCGAGGCCTTCGATTACGAGGTGCCCGAAGCCCTGAGCCTGGCCCACGGAGATTTGGCGCGGGGCGATCAGGTCGCCGTGCCGCTGGGGCCGCGTCTGATCCGGGGCGTGGTTTCCGAGGTGTTCGAGACGACGGGGTCGAACCGGCGGCTGAAGGCGATCGACAGCTTGCTGGACGATCCGCCCCTGCCGGCGGGCGTTATGGATTTCGTGGAATGGGCCGGACGCTGGACCCTGTCGGCGCCGGGCGAGATGGCGGCGACGGCGTTGAAGGGCTTGCGCGCGCCTCGGCCCCGGCCGGAACGCCGGGTGCGTCGGGTGGGCGAGCGGTCGCCCTCGCGCGCCACTCCAGCCCGGGCGGGCGTGCTGGAGGCCCTGGGCGATCGCGCCATGCCGCCGGCCGATCTCGCGCGGGCGGCGGGCGTGTCGTCGGGCGTGGTCAAGGGCCTGATCGACGAAGGCGTGTTGGAGATCATCGAGATCGCGGCCGAGGCGGCGTTCGACCGGCCCGACCCCGACCATGCGCCCGCCGCGTTGAACGGCGACCAGGCGGCGTCGGCGACGGCGTTGGCGGAGGGCGTGGCGGGTGGCGGCTTCCGCCCCTTCCTGCTGGATGGGGTGACGGGGTCGGGCAAGACCGAGGCCTATCTGGAGGCGATCGCGCGGGTGCTGCACGCCGATCCGGCGGCGCAAACGCTGATCCTGCTGCCCGAGATCGCTCTGACCCAGGCCCTGATCGAACGGATCACGGCGCGGTTCGGCGCCGCCCCGGCCGAATGGCATTCCGGCGTCGCCCCGCCGCGCCGCCGCCAGGTGTGGGAGGCGGTCGTCGCCGGGCGCTGCAACATCGTGGTCGGGGCGCGCTCGGCCCTGTTTCTGCCCTTCGTCAATCTGCGCCTGATCGTCGTGGACGAGGAGCATGACGGCTCGTTCAAACAGGAGGAAGGCCTGGTCTATCACGGCCGCGACCTGGCCGTGGCGCGGGCGCGGATCGAGGGGGCGGCGGTGGTCCTGGGCTCGGCGACGCCGTCTCTGGAGACGCTGTGGAACGCGCAGAGCGGGCGCTACGACTGGCTGAAGCTGGGCGCGCGGCACGGGACGGCGGTCCTGCCGGACATCGCCCTGCTGGACCTGCGTCAGAACACACCCGATCCGCAGACCTGGCTGTCGCAGCCGCTGCGGTTGGCCATCGGCGAAACCCTGCTGCGGGGTGAGCAGACCCTGCTGTTCCTTAACCGGCGCGGCTATGCGCCCGTGGTCCTGTGTCGCGTCTGTGGTCATCGGCTGACGGCGCCGGACACCGACAGCTGGCTGGTCGAGCATCGCTACACCGGGCGGCTGGTCTGTCACCTGACCGGCTTCTCTATGGCGCGGCCCAAACTGTGTCCCTCGTGCGGAGCTGAGGATTCGCTGGTCTCGGTCGGGCCAGGGGTCGAGCGGGTCGAGGAAGAGGTGCGCCAACTGTTTCCTGAGGCGCGCACGGCGGTCTTCAGCTCCGACACTGCGCCCGACGCCCGGTCGGCGCGCGCCTTGATCCAGAAGATGACGGACGGGGAGATCGACATTCTGGTGGCGACACAGGCCGCGGCCAAGGGTCACAACTTCCCGCGCCTGACGTTGGTGGGCGTGGTGGATGCGGACCTGGGGCTACGCGGCGGCGACCTGCGTGCGGCCGAGCGGACCTATCAGCTTTTGGCCCAGGCGACCGGGAGAGCGGGACGGGCGGATCGGCCGGGGCGGGCGCTGCTTCAGACCTGGACGCCCGAGCACCCGGTGCTGATGGCGCTGGCGGCCGGTGATCGCGACGCCTTCGTCGAGGCGGAAATGGCCGAGCGCGAGGCGGCGTCCCTGCCGCCCTATGGCCGGCTGGCGGCGATCATCCTGTCCAGCGAGAATGCGGCCGCCGTCGAGAAGACGGCGAACGACCTGGCCCAGGCCATTCCCAACGCCGAACGGCTGGAGGTCTATGGCCCCGCCGATGCGCCGCTCGCCTTGGTGCGGGGGAGGCGGCGCAAGCGGCTGCTGGTGCGGGCCGACCGGGACGTGAACCTCCAGGCCTTCCTGCGGGCCTGGCTTCAGCGGGTGAAGGTGCCGGGCTCCGTCCGCCTGACGGTGGACGTGGACCCCTACTCGTTCCTCTAGAGGCGGAAGTCAGACCGCCATAACGGTGCCGAGCAGCAGGCGGGCGCCGGGGCGGCCCAGGGTGGCGTTGGTCGCCGCCTGAAGCGCGGCCGACAGCTGGTCGATGTCGGGCACGACGCCGGGACGCAGGCCGTTGGCAAAGCGCTGGGCGGCGGTGTTGTAGGCGGCGCGGAGGCGCGGCGCGGACTGCTGGGCGCGGGTGCGAAGGGTCGCATCGGGCACATCGACGCCGGTTTCGATGGTCAGCACGCCCCGACGACCGTTCGCCTGAAGGATCGAGGCGGTGATGACTGGCAGCCGGATATAGGTGTCGGCCGACGGCGCCGCGCCGCCGCTCGAAGCGCGGGCGGAGGGTGAGGCGGCCGTCGCGACGACGGCGAGACCGAGAAGAGCGCGGCGTTCCATGGTGAGGTCTCTACCGGCCAGGATTTAAGAAACTGCTGAGCCTGGATCGCATAAGGATATCTTTATGTGTTTGTTGATACTCGGCGCGCGCCGGGCTATGAGGGCCCAAACTCATTGCGGCCGGGAGCCCAAGCCATGACCGACTACATCGTTCGCGACATCACCTTGGCCGATTGGGGCAACAAGGAAATCGAGATCGCTGAAACCGAAATGCCGGGCCTGATGTCCCTGCGTGACGAGTTCGGCGCAAGCCAGCCGCTGAAGGGCGCCCGCATCGCCGGCAGCCTGCACATGACCATCCAGACGGCGGTCCTGATCCAGACGCTGGAAGCCTTGGGCGCTGAAGTGCGCTGGGCCTCGTGCAACATCTTCTCGACGCAGGACCACGCCGCCGCCGCCATCGCCGCCAACGGCACGCCGGTCTTCGCCACCAAGGGCGAGACGCTGGAAGAGTACTGGGACTACGCCCACAAGATTTTCGAATGGGCCGACGGCGGCTATCCGAACCTGATCCTGGATGACGGCGGCGATGCGACCCTGCTGTGCGTGCTGGGCCCCAAGGCCGAGAAGGACATCTCGGTTCTGGCGAACCCGCAGAACGAAGAAGAAGAGGCTCTCTTCAAGGTCATGAAGCGCTATCTGGCTGAGAAGCCCGGCTTCTATTCGGCCATCCGCGACGCCATCGGCGGCGTGTCGGAAGAGACGACCACGGGTGTGCACCGCCTGTATCAGATGGCCGAAAAGGGCGAGCTGCCCTTCCCCGCCATCAACGTCAACGACAGCGTCACCAAGTCCAAGTTCGACAACCTGTATGGCTGCCGTGAATCGTTGGTCGACGCGATCCGTCGCGGCACCGATGTCATGCTGTCGGGCAAGGTCGCGGTGGTCTGCGGCTACGGCGACGTGGGCAAGGGCTCGGCCGCTTCGCTGCGTCAGGGCGGCGCCCGCGTGATCGTGACCGAGATCGATCCGATCTGCGCCCTGCAGGCTGCGATGGAAGGCTATGAGGTCCAGACGCTGGACGACACCGCCGGCCGCGCCGACATCTATGTGACGACGACCGGCAACAAGGACGTCATCACCGTCGATCACATGCGGCAGATGAAGAACAACGCCATCGTCTGCAACATCGGCCACTTCGACTCGGAGATTCAGGTCGCCGGCCTGAAGAACTTCAAGTGGGACGAGATCAAGCCGCAGGTCCACCACGTCGAGTTCCCGGACGGCAAGAAGATCATCCTGCTGTCGGAAGGCCGCCTGGTGAACCTGGGCAACGCCACGGGCCACCCGTCCTTCGTGATGTCGGCGTCCTTCACCAACCAGACGCTGGCCCAGATCGAACTGTGGACCAACGCCGACAAGTACGAGAACAAGGTCTACACCCTGCCCAAGCACCTGGACGAGAAGGTCGCCATGCTGCACCTGGCCAAGCTGGGCGCCAAGCTGACCGTCCTGACCAAGGACCAGGCCGATTACATCAACGTGCCGGTCGAAGGCCCGTTCAAGGCGGATCACTACCGTTACTAAGCTCTCCCCGAGGCTGGAACCGCGAGGTTCCAAGTGACGAGGGCGTCTTCGGACGCCCTCGTCGACGTCCTGGTGGTCGGGGCCGGCGCGGCCGGGATGATGGCCGCCATCGAGGCCGGGCGACGCGGGCGGCGGGTCAGGGTCGTGGACCATGGCGACCGGCCCGGCGAGAAGATCCGCATCTCGGGCGGCGGACGCTGCAACTTCACCAATCTGGGCTGCGGACCGGCGAATTTTCTGGGCGAGAACCCCCGGTTCGCGACGTCGGCCCTGCGCCGCTACACCCAGCACGACTTCGTCAAGCGCATCGATAGGGCCGGGATCGCCTGGCACGAGAAGACGCTGGGCCAGCTGTTCTGCGACGACAGCGCCAAGCAGATCGTCCGTATGCTGACCGACGACATGGCGGCGGCGGGCGTCGTCCTGAGCCTGAAGACCGGGGTGTCGCGGATCGAACGATCCGGCGAGGGCTTCACGGCGATCCTGTCGGACGGATCGCAGGTCACGGCGGCGTCGCTGGTCGTGGCGACCGGCGGCAAGTCGATCCCCAAGATGGGGGCGACCGGCTGGGCCTATGAGATGGCGCGGCAGTTCGACATTCGCGTCACCGAGACGCGGCCGGCGCTGGTGCCGCTGACGTTCGAGGCCGGGCTGCTGGAGACGCTGACGCCGCTGGCGGGCGTGGCGGTGGACGCCTCGGTCGCCTCGGCGCCCGAAGGGGCCAAGGCGCGCAAGGCCAGCTTCCACGAGGCGATGCTGTTCACCCACCGCGGCCTGTCGGGTCCGGCCATTCTGCAGATCAGCTCCTACTGGCGCGAGGGCGAGGCGGTGGTGGCCTCGATGGCGCCCGGCCGCGACGTGTTCGAGGAGTTGAAGGCGGCCAAGGCGTCGAACGGCAAACAGGCGGTGCACACCGCGCTGGGCCATATCGTGCCGCGCCGTCTGGCCGAGAGCCTGTGCCACCGCGAAGGGGCGTCGGGCAATCTGGCGGACCTGTCGGACAAGGTGCTGCGGCGGCTGGATCAGGCGGTCAACGCCTGGGCGGTCAAGCCGGTGGGGTCCGAAGGTTACAGGACCGCCGAGGTGACGCTGGGCGGGGTCGATACGGCCGCGCTGGACCAGCAGACGATGCAGGCCAAGGCGGTTCCGGGCCTATATTTCATCGGCGAGGCGGTGGACGTGACCGGCTGGCTGGGCGGCTATAATTTCCAGTGGGCCTGGTCGTCGGGCTGGGCCGCCGGGCAGGTCTGCTAGAGTTTTTGAGGTGCAATCTGTGCACTTTAGCCGGCGGGTTCGCCGACAAAAACACCGTCTAATTCGTCTAATCTGTCTATTTCGGCGCGCGTTCTGGCGGCGCGCGAAGATGTCAAAGATCGGGGCGCCATTTTAACCCGGTCCAGGGCCATGACAGGCGAAGGGTCGCTGGTCGGTCGTAAGCCGTGGTAAAAGCTCGCAATCGTCGTCGCCTATACGATGGCAGGGGCGGCCAAAGCCCCCTGCGGCCCCGCGACGCATGGCGGCGGGCTGCGACGGCGCCTAGCTTGAAGAGGCGGAACGGGCCCCTCTGGCGTTCTCGCGGTCTGGCGTCCCCCTTCCTTGCGCCGGATCGTGCGACGCGATGTCGGACCGCAAGGGCGTGTCGATGCGGCGAAGCTTTCCCCTCCTGGCCTGTCGCATCGACCGCCCATTCTTTTTCGATCGGAGCCCGACATGCCCCTTCTGATGTGCCCCAATGACAACGCCGCCATGCAGACGCTGGAGCGCAACGGCGTCCAGTTCGACATGTGCCCCGACTGCCGTGGGGTCTGGCTGGATCGCGGCGAGCTGGAAAAGCTGATGGCGGCCGCCGTCGAGGAGGGCCGCGCCACAGCCCCGGTCGCGCCCGCGCCGCAGGCCTATGCGCCGCAGCCTCAGCCCTATGCCCAGCCCCAGTCCCAACCCTGGGGCGGCGGGGCGTCACAGCCGTATCGCGGCGACGATCGAGGCTACCGGAGCGACAAATATCGCGACGACCGGCATCGCGACGACGACTATCGCTACAAGAAAAAGAAGCGCGACAGCATCTTCGACATCTTCGATTGAGATCGGTTAGGCCGCCAGACCGGCCTGTTGCATCAGTCCCTTGATCGCCGTGACGCCTTCCGGCGCGGCGGTCAGGGCGGTGCGGACATCGGGCGAGCGCAGCAATTTGATGGCTTCGACGCGGGCGCGGTCGGCGACGGGGCCCAGCGGGCCGGCTTCGCCGGTCGCCAGTTTGAGAAGGGCCGTCAGCTTCTGCGGCGCCGTCACCTGGGCGCGGATAATCTGGGCGACCAGTTTGGCGTCGGCTTCCAGATTGGCGCCGACCGCGCCGATGGCGCCCATGATCTGGGTCTGGTCGTGGTCGGCCAGATGCGCGGCCTGGACCGAGCGTTGAAGCCGCGCCAGGGTCGCGAGTTTGTGCGAGGCGCTCGGGCCGCCGGGGACGGACTGGCGGATCTCGGTTTCGAAACGCAGCGAGCCGATACAGGCGCTGAGCCAGCGCGCGGCGGCGCGTTTGTTGGCCCCGCCGGTGACGTTCTCGCACAGGCGGGTCAGCTGCTCGGCCTCGGCCAAGACCGTCGGGCAGGGGTTGACGTAGGCGCCGACGAAATCGGCCGTGACCAGGCTCTTGGAGCGTTCGACGAAGGCGGTCTGAACCTCTTCCAGCGTCAGCAGTCGCCCGGCCGAGGCCGTCAGGGCCATGGCCAGCAGACGCAGGATATCGATCTCTCCGACCGGATCATGGGGGCGGAGGCGGCGCTGGCTGGTCAGTTCGCGTGTGACGAGACGAGCGAGGGATGCGGCGAGAAGCGGAAACTCACCCGAGGCCAGATGCAGGCCCAGGCGCGCGGCCGGTCCCTCGACCTGGGGCATCATCAGGGCGAGGCGCGGGTCCATCCGTAACAGGGCGTCCATCTCGTCCGGCGCGACCATGCGGACGATAGCCGCCAGATTGGCGCCCTGATCCAAGGACGGGCCCAAAATCTCGGTCAGGTTGGTGCGCACGGCCAGCATTTCGGCGACGATCTGCTCGACCACCACGACGACCAGGGCGCGCGGCGGGCCGTCGGCGGGCGCGGCGTCCATCAAATCCATCAGCACGGTCAGGCGATCACGGGCGCCGCGCCGATCCTTCAGCGCGCCGGCGACGACGCCGCCCATGCGCAGCGCCCGATCCGGCGCGCCGGTCAGCCGATGCGCCAGATCGGCGATGGAGCGGTCGTCCAGAGCGGGGAACAGGCCGTCGCGTCCGGCCTTGCGCAGCCGGGCCATCGCCTGTTCGGTGAGCTTTTGATAGTGGCGCACGACCCCGTGCACCTCCTGGCCCGTGGCCTGGCTTTCGGGGACCGCGACCTTTTGGATGGCGTGCTGGAGCTCGACCCCGGCCGCCTCCAGCCGTTCGGCGACATCGGGCCGATGCAGCAGTTCGAAGGCAGTCACGCCCTCGCGTTTCAGCCAGTCCTCCAGCGCCCGGCCGATCAGGGCGCGGGCATGGGGCGAATAGAGTTCGGCCGGACTGCTGCAGGCCGGCGGGACCGCCTTGTCGGCGACCTTCTTCTTTCGCTCCTCCGGCGCGCCCAGCGTCAGGATGGTCAGGGAGCTGAACTCCATCGTCTCGGGGTCCAGCGTCTCCTTGGTCACGCGCGAGGCGATGGCGAGACGGTCCCGAAGCTGTTCCTCGGCGGTTTCGATGGCGTGTTTGCGGTCTTCGGTCGCGATCAGCAGCGTCCACGACGACGGGGCGCTCTTGCGGACATAGACTTCGTAGTGGATCGGACCCGCCATGGGGCGATCCTGCATCCCAAGCCTTTAAGGCGAGGTTTTCGAAGGCGGAATGTTTCTGCCCGCGCCGGAGCGACGCGGTGCGCGCGTTGAAACGAGGCGGCGCCGTGACCATCTGGACGTCACCGAACCGCTTTCGGGTTGCAGGCGATTTTCATTCGGCCCGAAACGCCTTAGCCCTAATGTGACCGAGATCGAACGGTTACGCTTGCTGTGCGTTCTTGCTCGCGGGAACGTAAAGTTCAGGAGAAGACACCCTTGGCCAACATCACTCTGGTCGATGACGACGAGAACATCGTGGCGTCTGTTTCGCTGGCGCTGGAAAGCCATGGCCACAAGATCACCGCCTATCACGACGGGGCCTCGGGTCTGGCCGCGCTGGAATCCTCGCCGCCCGATCTGGCGATCCTGGACGTGAAGATGCCGCGCATGGACGGGATGGAGGTGCTGCGTCGCCTGCGCCAGACCTCGCAGATCCCGGTGATCATGCTGACGTCCAAGGACGAGGAGATCGACGAGATCCTGGGCTTCAACCTGGGCGCCGACGACTATATCCACAAACCCTTCAGCCAGCGTCTGCTGATCGAGCGGGTCAAGGCGCTGTTGCGCCGCACGGGCGCCGATGGCGGCGAACCGGAATCGGCGGCCGAGGTCTCGGGCCGGGCGATCAAGCGCGGCAAGCTGTCGATGGACCCGGCGCGCCACGAGTCGACCTGGGACGGCAAGCCCGTCAAGCTGACGGTGACCGAGTTCCTGCTGCTGCAGGCCCTGGCTCAGCGTCCCGGCTTCGTGAAGAGCCGCGACAACCTGATGGACGCCGCCTACGACGACCAGGTCTATGTCGACGACCGCACCATCGACAGCCACGTGAAGCGGATGCGCAAGAAGTTCCGCGCCGTGGACAATGAGTTCGACGCGATCGAGACCCTGTATGGCGTCGGCTACCGCTACCGCGAGAGCTGAACCGGGCGGGCGCGAGCCCGACGAGGAGCCCCAGCGCCGGCCGTTGTTCCGCTTCGGCGGATCGCGGCTGGGCGGCTTCATCCTGGTGCTCAATCTGCTCAGCCTGCTGATCCTGTTCGGCGGGGCGTTGGCGATCAATGAATGGCGTCCGGGCCTGATCGAGGCGCGTCAGGAATCGCTGACGGTCCAGGCCGAGCTGCTGGCAAACGTGTTGCGCGAAGAAGGCGTGACACGGGGCGAACCGACGCCTGAACTGGACCCCATCCGCGCGTCGATCTGGCTGACCGACCGGTTCATCCCGGCGGGCCAGCGGGTGCGACTGTATGATGTGAACGGCCTGTTGCTGGTCGACAGCTATCAGGTGACGGAGGCCATCGGCGGGCGGCCACTGCCCGACGCGCAGCCGGCGGGGACGGCGACCGAGGACGCCGCCAAGGCCAATCTGCTGTCCGAGCGCCGCGTCGCCCGCGCCGACAGCGAACTGGCGGCCGAGGTCGCCGCGGCGCTGGACGGCTCGCCCCAATCGACCCTGCGTCGCAATGAATCCGGCGACCGCGTCGTCTCCGTCTCCATCCCCGTGCGCCATGTGCGTCAGGTGCTGGGCGTGCTGACCGTCGAATCGGGGGACGTGGACGAAATCCTGGGCGCTCAACGGCAGGCGCTGTTCCCGTTCGCCCTGGTGGCGCTGGGGGTCAATCTCCTGGGGTCGCTGCTGCTGCATCTGTTCGTGGCGCGGCCGATCATGCGGCTGTCTGCGGCGGCGGATCAGGTGAAACTTCAGCGCGCGCGGGCCATCTCCCTGCCGGATCTGGAGGATCGCAAGGACGAGATCGGCGATCTGGCGCGGTCGCTGGAATCGATGACCGACACCCTGTCGACGCGGATGGACGCCATCGAACGGTTCGCGGCCGATGTGTCGCACGAGATCAAGAACCCCCTGACCTCGATCCGGTCTGCGCTGGAGACCCTGCCGCTGGTCAAGACCGATGCGCACCGCGAGAAGCTGACGGCGCTGTTGCAGCAGGACGTGCGTCGGCTGGACCGGCTGATCACCGATATCTCCAACGCCTCGCGGCTGGATGCGGAGCTGTCGCGCGATCGGCCCCGGCCGGTCGATCTGAACCGTCTGCTGGTCGATATCGTCGGCGTCTATGAGACCACGGCCAAGCCGGGCGACATTCCGGTCGTGCTCACGGCGCCCGAACAGGCCCTGCGGGTCATGGGGCGCGACGGGCCGCTGGGGCAGGTGTTCCGCAACCTGATCGACAACGCCCGCTCGTTCAGCCCCGCAGGCGGCGTGGTGCGGGTGACGCTGGAGGACATCGGGGACGATCTGCCGATCCGCGTGCGGGTCGAGGACCAGGGGCCAGGCATCCCGGCCGAGAACCTGGAGACGGTGTTCGAGCGGTTCTACACCTCGCGGCCCAAGGGGGCGGTGTTCGGCTCCAACTCGGGCCTGGGCCTGTCCATCGTGCGTCAGATCGTCGAGGCGCATGGCGGTCGCGTCCACGCCGAAAACAAGACCGAAGGCGGGGCGCGGTTCGAGATCGTCTTCCCGGCGGTCGGCCGCTGGTCGTGACCCCGGGCCAGCCAGTCCACGCCACCACCGTCGCCGTGCGCCGGCGCGGGGCCTGGCAGGGGGTGATGATCCTGGGACCGTCGGGCGCGGGCAAAAGCGATCTGGCGCTGCGGCTGATCGCGCGCGGCTGGCGGCTGGTCAGCGACGACTACACCCAGGTCTGGGCCTCGGACGGGGCCGTTCATGCGTCGGCGCCAGCCTCCATCGCCGGTCGGATCGAGGTGCGCGGCCTTGGAATCGTGGCCGCCAGAACACGCCCGGTCTGTCGCGTGGCGCTGGCCGTCGCCTGTGTGGCGGAAGGCGTCGAACGGCTTCCGGAGCCGCAGACACGGGCTTTCGCGGGGGTCGATCTGCCCCTGCTGGCGTTCGATCCCCGACCCGCCTCGGCCGTCGATGTGGTCGCAGCGGCGTTGGAGACGCTTTGAAACCCCGAAAGACGGGTCTATGACACGCCCCTTGCGGTCCATAGAGGGCGGCGTCCGGCCTCCCTTGCCGGGCGGGGGAATGCCTGGGACGGTTCGGGGCGGGATGCGAGTGAAGTCCTCATGATCGGTCTGGTGATCGTCACCCACGGCGGGTTGGCGTCCGAGTTTCTCTCCGCCATGGAGCATGTGGTCGGCCCGCAGCGCGGCGTCGCGGCCATCTGCATTGGCCCCGACGACGACATGGAGCGTCGGCGTCGCGACATCGTCGATGCGGCGGCGGCCGTGGATGACGGCGAAGGGGTCATCCTGCTGACCGACATGTTCGGCGGCACGCCGTCGAACCTGGCCATCTCGGTGATGGAACAGACCCGCGCCGAAGTCATCGCCGGGCTGAACCTGCCCATGCTGATCAAACTGGCCAGCGTGCGCGGGCGCGAGACGCTGGAATCCTGCGTGGCCCATGCGCAGGATGCGGGCCGCAAATACATCTCCGTCGCGTCCTGGGTGCTCGCAGGCGAAAAATGACCGTCACCGCGACCCTGAACATCTGCAATACGCGCGGTCTGCACGCCCGCGCCTCGGCCAAGTTCGTCAAACTGGCCTCCAGCTTCGAAAGCGAGATCCACGTCACCCGCGACGGCGTGACGGTGGACGCCCGCTCGATCATGGGCCTGCTGATGCTGGGCGCCGGCATCGGCTGCAGCATCGACGTCTCCGCCGAAGGCCCTGACGCCGAAGAGGCCATGGAAGCTCTGACCGACCTGGTCGCGCGGAAATTCGACGAGGATCAGTAGGGCGTCGTCATCCCCGGATATGGAACCACTTCGATTTTTGAGCGGTCCATTGCCAGGCGGCTGATTTCAAAACGAATCTACGAAACGGCGGGGATCCAGATCTCGATCCTGGATCCCAGGCGAGCGCCGGTCAAGTAACGCGCCGATCCGCCGTGGGCCTCGGCGATTGCGCGGACCGCGGCCAAGCCCAGGCCGGTCCCGCCGTTCTCGCCTGACCCGTGTTTGAAGGCGGTGAAAACGGATCGGGTCATGGCGTCGGGCAGACCTGGGCCGCTGTCCTCCACGGCGATGACGGCGAAGTGTTCATCGGTGATCAAGCTGACCGAGACAGGGCCGGGATCGGCGTGGCGACGCACGTTGTCGAGCAGAGCCAGGACAGCCTGCTGAATGCGGTCGCCGTCGCAAACGACCACAGTAGTCGGCGTCGTCCAGGTGATCGGATAGCCCTCCGCCTCGGCTTCCGCGTCGACCAGGGCGCGGACATCCTCCAATCGCTTACCCAGGTCCTGGGGCGTCAGGCGCAGTTGCAAACGACCGCTATCTGCCAAGCTCACGACACGCAGATCCTCGATCAGGCGGCCCAAGGCGTCGACCGGCTTGAGCAAAGTCAGGATCATCTCGCGGTCCAGCGGCAGGACGCCGTCGGCGGCCGCTTGCAGGCGGCCTTTCACGATGGTGACGGGCGTTCGCAGTTCGTGCGCGATCGAGGCGTTCCAAGTCGTCATGTCGGCGGCGAGCGTCTCCAGCCGCGCAGCCATCAGGTTGAAGTCGTCCACAAGGTCGGCTGTCTCGGAAAAAGACCGATCGCCAGCCATGGCGCGCGCCGACAGGTCGCCATCGGCGATCGCACGTGCGGCGCCGGACAAGGAGGCGAGAGGCATGACAAGGCGGCGGGCCAACTGCAGCCCGGCCACGGTCGCGCCGATCAGGGCCACGACGGCGGCTGAGGCCAGAGCGACATAATCCACGGACTGCGGTCGCCAGGCCTGGGGCGAGGCCACCGCATCGGGATAATTTTCGAAGACCCAGCCGTACAGGGCGAATGCGCCGGCTGCGCTCAGTCCAAGCACCCCCAGGATGACCAGCGCCGTGCGCACGGCGATGCGACGGCCGAGCGCGCGGGCGGCCCTCACGTCAGGACCTCGAGGCGATAACCCACGCCACGAACGCCGACGAGGACGCCGTCGGCGCCTGCGTTTCGTAACTTGAGCCGCAGCTTGCTGAGGTGGCTATCCACCGTGCGATCGAGCACCTCGTCGCCTTTCAAGCAGGCGTCGGCTAGCTCGGCGCGAGAAAAGACCCGCATCGGATAGCGCGCCATGTGGGCCAGCATGCGGAACTCGGTCAGGGTCAGGGGCAGGCGCTGCGGCTTGTCCAGCCCGCACCACTGGACGATGTGCGCCTCCAGATCGATCTCGAGCGGACCCAGGCGGATTACGCCGCCTTGGCCCGAGCCGCCGCTGCGGCGCAGTATGGCGTGGGCGCGCGCCACGACCTCGACCGGATTGAACGGTTTGACGACATAGTCGTCCGCGCCGATGCGCAACGCCTGAAGCTTGTCGATGTCCTGATCCAGCGCAGTGAGCATGATGACGGGCGTCTCGCCTCTACGCCTCAGTTCGCCCAGCACGCCCCAGCCATCGACGCGCGGCATGCGCACGTCCAGCAGCACCAGATCGGGCCGAAGGGCGGCGTGCAGATCCAGCGCGATCTGGCCATCCATGGCGCGGACGGTGCGAAACCCCTCACGCACGAGATAGGCGTCAAGCACGGCGGCGATCTCGGGTTCGTCTTCGGCGATGATGACCAAGGCGCTCATGGTGTCTCCACGACATCGCCCAGCGATGGACGGCGATCCAGACCAGATGGGGTGCCTCCACGATTTCTCCACCAAGTCCACACCCAGGCCCCACGGCCCCGTGCGAAGCGGCCCCAAACCGAAACCGCCTCCGAGATCCAATGAAGTTCAGCGCCCACCAGATCTTCGTCGCCGCCATGACCGCCGTAAACGTCGCCGTGTTGGCCGCCTGTGGCGTGTTCATCCTGGCGATGCTGTGAAGCGCAGGGATCGGCATTGGGCGCGGGTTGCGGCGGCCGCGAGCCTGATCGCGCTGATCGCGGGGTGCGCCAAGCCGGTCGAACCGCCTGCGCCGCCCCCGCCTCCGCCGCCTTCGATTCAGCTGGACGACAGCGTGGCGCAGACGGCGTCGGTCTATCTGGTCTTCATGCGGGATGTCGCCACATTCGAGGGCGGCTTCGTCGATGCGGAGGCGGTGCAGGCGGCGTTGCAGCGCGGAGCGACTTCCAACGCCGAGCAGTTGGCGCGGGGGCTGGTAGCCTATGGAGCGGTGCTGGCGATGCAGTCGCCGGACTTCGTTGCGGGGGTGCGGTCCTATGCCGCCGATCCTACGCAGCGCCGCGAAATCCTGGACCGTCTGACGGCCGACCCCGCCTATGCGGTGAGCCTGCCTGGCGCAGACGTGGCGGCCGGGCTGATCGCCGAGGTCATGGAGGAGGGCGCCGCAGCCATCGAGGCCGCAGCGGATCGGGTGGAGACGGATGCCTATACGATCCAGGCGCGTAGCGATCCGCGCCGTCGATGGGCGGGCCAGCCCGTCGCGGACCGACAGGGGCGGCTGGAGCGTGCGAAGGCCGCGTCCGCCGCAATGCAGCTGGCGTCGGACGTCGAGAGCGAGACGCTGCTGAAGGTTGCCCACGCCGAACCCTCTCGGATCCCGACGTCGCCTCTGGCGGCTCCCTATAAACCGGCGGTGGCCCGGTCCCTGTCCGTCGCCGCGCGGGCGCTGCTGGGCGAAAGCGTCAAGGACGATGGAAATGACGGTGTCCTGCAGGATCCGAACGCCACCTTCTGCCTGCAGATGTCCAAGCTGAACCTGTTTCAGTGCCTGGCCGCCGCCAAGCCCAGCTACGAAGACATGTTCTGCATCGGCCGACACGTCGTCAGGGACATGGCCGACTGCACGCGCACGGCGTTGAATGCCGTAGGATCTTGATGAAAGAGACGTGATCGAGGGCGACCGCCGCCGAGGGGCCGCTACAGCCCCAGCGCCCGTCGGATGTCGCGCCAGTCGATGTATTTGAAGTTCTGCGTGCCGACATCGTTGACGTCGTCCTGGATGACGACGAGGCCTTCGGGGAAGGAGCCGACCTGACCGCTGGCGGCCGCCAGGCCGTCGGTGCCGGTGACGCCGTCGACCGCGCCGTCCACGATCTTGAAGCGGCCCTTGTACTCGGGCGCCGGGCCGTCGATGCGCCAGACGGGGAAGGTGGAATCGCCCTGGCTGGAGGCGATCAGGTAGCGGCCCGAGGCGTCGGCGATCGTCGTCAGGCCTTCGGCGTCGGCGACCAGGATGTCCCTGGCGATGGGCTGGATCAGGGTGCGGGCCGCGCCCGAGGCCGGGTTCAGGCCATAGCGCCACAGGCCGACGTTCTCCTCGTTGATATAGAGGGCGTCGGTCGCTTCGTCGGCGGCGCAGCCTTCGGAGATGGTTCCGATCTCGGCGGTGCGGACCAGACGCGCCGTGGGCCGGCCGGCGGCGTCCACGCCCAGGATGAACTGGCGAAGCTCGCCCTCGTGCCCGACCAGGATGGCGTAAACCTCGGCTCCGCGCCGCGCAAAGCAGAAGCCGTAGGGTTCGACCACGTCGGTGGCGACCGCGCCCCAATAGCGCACGCCGTTCTGGCCGGTCCCGGCCGGGTCGAAGGTATAGAGGGAGATGCCGGTCTTGCCCGGCGTGCGGTCGCTGGCGCCCAGCACCACCTGCGGACGGCCGCCGACCGATAGGCCCTCGACCACATCGACATTGTTCAGCAGGCCCTCGGGCAGGAACTGCAGGATCTTGCCGTCGAAGCCGTAGATGTAGAGGCCGGACTTCTTGTCCGTGCCGGCGACGAAGCCGGGGGTCGATTGGCCCATGATCCTGACCGGGTTCGCTGAGGCCCAGACGGCGGGGTCGTCGGCGGCGTCCTGACCCGCCGTGCCGACCGACGGGGTTTCCAGCACGGCCTGGACCGGGGCGCCGGCGCCGACGAGGCCCGCGCCCTCGCCCTGATAATCGACCTCATGCGTGGCGCAGGCGGCGAGCAGGGCCAGGGCGGCGCAGGCGGTCAGCGAGCGGGCGAGGGAAAAGCGCATTTTGGTCTCCGGACGATCTGAACGCGTCCCTGTGGCCAAGCCGCGTGTGGGTCAACGGCGCGGGCGTGACGGTTCGGCGTCGGTTCGATGACTGATGTTCCGTCAAGGGATCAAGCGTCGCCGTTCCGTCGGAAAACCGCGAACTGGGCGTCGTGGAATCGTCGCGGTCGCGTCGCCGCCCAAGGTTAAGCGGCCCCTCCATCGGCTGAAGCGAAACTTCGCTCGCCGAAGGGGACCTGACATGAAACTGAACCTGCTGATGGGCGCCGCGATCGCGCCGATGATCCTGGCGCCGCTGGCCATGCCCGCCCATGCCGATGTCGACGCCGTGGCCTCGGCATCAGCTGCGGTCGCCGGCGACGTGATCTACGGCCGGGTGACTAACGCCGCCGGCGCGCCCCTGCCGGGCGCCGAGGTTCTGGTGCGCGGGACCAGCCAGCGAGCCGTGACCAACACCCAGGGCGAGTTCACCCTGCCGACCGCCAGCGGCTCCATGGTGCTTGAGGTCAACTATCTGGGCCTGCCCTCGACTAGCCAGACGGTCGTGACGACGCCGGGCGAAGACGCCAACGTCGCCATCGTGCTGGGCGCCCAGTCTGCGACGGACGTGGCCGACGTGGTCGTGACCGGCGTGATCACCGACGGCGTCGCCCGCTCGCTGAACCAGCAGAAGAATGCGCAAGGCACGGTCAACGTCCTGTCGGCCGACGCCATCGGCCGCTACCCCGACCCCAACGTCGCCGAATCCCTGCAACGCGTCCAGGGCATCGCTATCCAGCGCGACCAGGGCGAAGGGCGCTACATCAATGTGCGCGGCGCGCCGGCCGCCTTCACCGCCGTGTCGGTGGACGGGGTCGCCATCCCGGCCGTGTCGCCGACGACCCGCGCCGTCGATCTGGACACCCTGCCGTCGGACATCGTCTCCAGCGTCGAGGTGTCCAAGACCCTGACGCCCGCCCAGGACGCCGATTCCATCGCCGGCGCCGTGGACATCAAGACCCGCTCGCCCTTCGACAAGCGCCGCCTGGCCGTTAGCGGCTATGCGGGCGGCAGCTACAACGACTACGGTGGTTCGGACACACGCGCGGGCGCCACGGCGTCCAACGTCTTCGGCCTGGATCAGACCTTGGGCGCCCTGGTGTCCGTCAGCTATTCCGAGACCAACCGCCGCCCGGACAACGTCGAAAACGGCTGGGTTCTGATCAACCGCAACGCCGCGCAGGGCGGCGGCCAGATCTGGGGTCTGGAGAACACCCTGTTCAAGGACTACGAGACCGAACGGACCCGCAAGGCCGTGACCGGCGCGCTTGAATGGCGGCCCAGCGACGCCATCCGTTTGTGGGTCAAGGGCTCCTACGCCCAGTTCCGCGACGACGAGTTCCGCAACACGCTGAACTTCACCTATAGCGACGGAACGCTGCAGCCGGGTTCGACCGACACAAGCGCGACCTTCACCAACGCCCGCATCTACAAGCAACTGCGTCACCGCACCCAGGAGAACGACATCTCCACCCTGGTGCTGGGCGGCGAGCAGACGTTCGGCAATGGGGCGGTCTGGGACGGCGCCCTGTCGTTCGCCAACAGCAAACAGACCTATCCGCATCGCGACGAGCTGGTCTATCGCTCCAGCGCGACGACCCTGTCCTACAACACGGCCGACCATTATCAACCGACCTATTCGGCCTTCAGCGAGCCGACCGGCTTCTATCTGAACGCCAACAACTACAGCTTCCGCGAAAACACCTTCCGCTCGAACACGACCGAGCAGGACGATGTGGCGTTCAAGACCAATCTGTCGCTGCCTACCGTCATCGGCGGCCGCGAAGTCGAGCTGAAGTTCGGCGCCAAATACAGCACCCGCGACGTGGCGGCCGATGAAGAGCGGTTCCGCGACCGCAGCGCGGCCGCCAGCTCCGGCACGCTGGCCCCGCTGCTGAGCGATCGTCCGTCGCAGAACTACGACTACAATCTGGGCTTCAAGTTCGATGCGGGCTTGGTAACCGACTATTTCGACCGCGTCCGCGCGGGCTCGACCAATCCCGATCCGGCCGCCGGCGTGCGCCGCATTCCGCAGTCGATCACCGCCGACTATACGGCGCAGGAAGATATTCTGGCGGGTTACGGCCAGGCCCGGTTCGATATAGGCGCGACCAATGTGCTGGTCGGCCTGCGTGTCGAGAAGACCGACTTCGAAGGCTCGGCGACCAGCGTGGCCCTGTCCGGCGCGCAGACTCCGGTCAAGGTCGATCGCGACCAGACCGATTTGTTCCCCAACCTGACGCTGCGCCACAGCTTCAGCGATCAGCTGGTCGGTCGTTTCGCCCTGACCCGCGCCATTTCGCGCCCGGACTATACCGACATCGTTCCGCGCGTTCTGGAAACCACCGACAGCGGCCGCACGACGGTCACGCGCGGCAATCCCGACCTGAAGCCGACCCTGTCGAACAACGTCGATGCGGGACTGGAATACTACCTGCGTCCGCTGGGCGTGATTTCGGCCAACGCCTTCTACAAGGACCTGTCGAACTACCGCTTCACCCTGGTGACGGACGGCGTGCCCTATGTCACCCCGACCACCACGGTCGCTCAGGTCACCGAGGCCCGCAACGCCCGTGACGGCCATATCGCCGGCATCGAGTTCAACTGGCAGCAGACGTTCGACTTCCTGCCGGGCTGGGCGTCGGGCTTCGGCGTCTTCGCCAACTACACGCTGACGGATGCGGAGATCAAAACCAGCCGCGCCTTCGCCGGTCGCGACACCTTCGTTCTGCCGGGTCAGTCTGACGAGACCTATAACGCCGCCCTGTTCTACGAACAGTACGGCTTCAGCGCCCGCATCTCCTACACGCATCGCAGCGACTTCCTGGAGGCGATCGACGCGACCAACCCCGGCAAGGACCTCTATGTCGAGGGTCGCGGCCAGCTGGACTTCACCGCCAGCTACGACTTCGGCAATGGGGTGGAAGTGTTCGGCGAGGCCAAGAACCTGACCGACAGCGCGGGCGTCCGCTACTACGGCGTCAAAGAGCGGACCTACGAGTACGAGAAGTTCGGCTACAACGTCTTCCTGGGCGTACGCTTCAAGCTCTGAGCGCGCCGGTCAGACATGATCGAAGGGGCCGGGCGGCGACGTCCGGCCCTTTTTCGTGGTTTCCGCCTCTGCAATTGCTCGAAACGCGGCCCCATATGGGGTCTAGCGGTTGACCCGTGCGGGGTCGGCGCTAGTGTCCGCGCGCCTTTCCCCGCGCGCCAGAAGACCAGAGGATACCATGGCCGAAGCCACCGCCGCCTACGACGTCGTCATCATCGGCGGAGGCCCTGGCGGCTATAACGCCGCGATCCGGGCGGGCCAGCTGGGCCTGAAGGTCGCCTGCGTGGAGATGCGTTCGACGCTGGGCGGAACCTGCCTGAACGTCGGCTGCATGCCATCCAAGGCTCTGCTGCATGCCTCGGAACTGTGGAATGCCGCAAACACCGAGTTCGCCAAGATCGGCATCGAGGTCCAGCCCAAGCTGCACCTGGGCCAGATGCACAAGGCCAAGGACGACAGCGTCACGGCCCTGACCAAGGGGATCGAGTTCCTGTTTAAGAAGAACAAGGCCGACTGGATCAAGGGCAAGGGCAAGATCGTCGGAAAGGGCAAGGTCGAGGTGACCGCCGCCGACGGCTCGGTCCAGACGCTGGACGCCAAGAACATCGTCATCGCCACCGGCTCGGAGCCGACCCCGTTGCCGGGCGTCGCCTTTGAAGACGGCAAGGTCATCGATTCCACCGGCGCCCTGTCGCTGCCGGCCGTGCCCAAGAAGCTGATCGTGGTCGGCGCCGGCATCATCGGCCTGGAGCTGGGTTCGGTCTGGCGCCGTCTGGGCGCCGAGGTCACTGTGGTCGAGTTCCTGGACCGGATCACACCCGGCATGGACACCGAGGTCGCCACCGCCTTCCAGCGCATCCTGACCAAACAGGGCATGAGCTTCAAACTGGGCGCCAAGGTCACGGGCGCCAAGTCGGGCAAGGACGGGGTGGAACTAACCGTCGAGCCGTCGGCCGGCGGCGCTGCCGAGACGATCAAGGGCGATGTGGTGCTGGTCGCCATCGGCCGTCGTCCGTACACGGACGGTCTGGGCCTGGAGAGCGTCGGCGTGACGCCGGACAAGCGCGGCTTCATCGACCATGACCACTTCAAGGTGGCGGATGGCGTCTGGGTGATCGGCGACGTGACCCACGGTCCGATGCTGGCCCACAAGGCGGAAGAAGACGCGGTCGCCGTGATCGACACCATCGCCGGCAAATACGGCCACGTCGACTATGCGCTGGTCCCCAGCGTCGTCTACACCTTCCCCGAAGTGGCCTGGGTCGGTCAGACCGAGGACCAGCTGAAGGCGGCCGGCGTTCAGTACAAGAAGGGCAAATTCCCCTTCACCGCCAACAGCCGCGCCAAGATCAATCACGAGACCGACGGCTTCGTGAAGGTTCTAGCCGACGCCGCGACTGACAAGGTGCTGGGCGTCCACATCATGGGCCCGCAGGCCGGCGAGATGATCCACGAGGCGGCCATCACCATGAGCTTCGGCGGCGCGTCGGAAGACATCGCCCGTACCTGCCACGCCCACCCGACCCGTTCGGAAGCCGTCCGTCAGGCGGCCATGGATGTCGAAGGCTGGATGATGCAGGCCTGATCCGAAACGGCTCGAGACTCCAAGCAAGGCCCGGATGGCGACGTCCGGGCCTTCGTCACATCAGGCCAGACCCTTCAGCCGATAAAGCGCCTCCAGCGCCTCGCGCGGGGTAAGGTCGTCGGGGTCCACGTCACGCAGGGCCAGTTCCACGGGGGAGGGGCCGCGTATCGGTTCCGGCTCGGCGACGGCGAACAGGGGCAGGTCGTCCAGTCGGGCGGCGGCGGCCTTTTCGCCTTCCAGCCGGTTCAGCACCGAGCGAGCGCGGGCGACGACGGAGGCTGGGACGCCGGCTAGTTTGGCGACCTGAACGCCGTAGGAACGATCGGCGGCGCCGGGCGCCGCCTCGTGCAGGAAGACCAGCTCGCCGTTCCACTCGCGCGCGACCATGGACAGGTTGCAGACGTGATCCAGCCGCGTCTCCAGCTGGGCCAGCTCGTGATAATGGGTGGCGAACAGGGTGCGGGCGCGATTGGTCTCGTGCAGGGCCTCGGCCGTGGCCCAGGCGATGGCCAGACCATCGTAGGTGGCGGTGCCGCGCCCGATCTCGTCCAGAACGACGAAGCTTTGCGGCGTGGCCTGGGTCAGGATGGCGGCGGTCTCGACCATCTCCATCATGAAGGTGGAGCGGCCGCGCGCCAGGTCGTCGCCGGCGCCGACGCGACTGAACAGACGGTCCACCACGCCCAGCCGCATGGACCGAGCGGGCACGAAGGCGCCGGCCTGGGCCAGGATCACCAGAAGCGCGTTTTGGCGCAGGAAGGTCGATTTACCGGCCATGTTCGGGCCAGTGACGATGGCGAGGCGCGATCCGTCCTGACCCGACCCGTCCAGCCGGGCGTTGTTGGGGGTGTAGGGATCGCCGCCCGCCTTGACCGCCGCCTCCACGACGGGGTGGCGGCCGGCCTCGACGCAGAAGGTCAGGGTGTCGTCCACGATCGGGCGGGTCGCGCCGACTTCCTGGGCCCATTCGGCGAGGGCGGCGTGGGCGTCCAGTTCGGCGAGCGCCTCGGCGACGGCCTGCAGCGGCTGGGCCAGCCGGGCGGCCTCGCGTCGCCAGCCCTCGAAGGTCTCGCCTTCGATGGCGAGCGCCCGGTGGCCGGCCTGGCTGATCTTGGCGTCCAGTTCCGACAGTTCGACGGTGGTGAAGCGGACCTGGGCCGCCAGGGTCTGGCGGTGGATGAAGAGGCTGTCGGGCCCGGCGCGGAGCAAGGCTTCGGCGGCCTTGGCGCTGGTTTCGAGGAAATAGCCCAGCAAGGCGTTGTGCTTGATCTTGAACGGCACGCCGGACTCGGCGACGGCGCGGGCCTCCAGATCGGCGACGACGCGGCGGCTGTCGTCGC
The DNA here is from genome assembly GCF_009661015.1 of Brevundimonas sp. SPF441. Lineage (NCBI taxonomy): Bacteria > Pseudomonadati > Pseudomonadota > Alphaproteobacteria > Caulobacterales > Caulobacteraceae > Brevundimonas > Brevundimonas sp. SPF441. The sequence continues at coordinate 76,811 of NZ_WJWX01000004.1, forward strand.
GCAGGGTGCGGGCGGCGTCCAGTTCGGGGCGATAGTCGGGGCGCACATAGCCGCCGTCGCGGGCCAGATGGGACGGCTCGTCCACCAGGCCGTCGATCAGGTCGGCCTTCAGCCGCGAGACGTCGGCAGACAGGGTCAGCCGGTCCAGCGCCGAGGCGATGCGGCGCGGCTGGCCGGTCAGGGGATCGACCTGACCCACGAACAGACCGGCGACGCCCTCCGCGATCGACAGGCCGGTGCGCACGGCGGCCAGGTCGCGCGGGCCGCCCCGACCCAGCGCCAATCGTCCGACGGCGCGGGCGATGTCGGAGGAGGCCTTCAACGCGTCGCGCAGATCGCGACGCAGATCGCGGCGCTCCAAGAGCCATTCGACGGCGTCGAGCTGCTCGTTGATGGCCAGGGGATCGCGCAGGGGCCGGGCGATGCGTTCGGCCAGGGCCCGGGCGCCGCCCGAGGTGACGGTGCGGTCGATGCAGGCGAGCAGGCTGCCCTCGCGCTCGCCGCGCTGGGTGCGATCGATCTCAAGACTGGCGCGGGTCGCAGGGTCGATGGCCAGAAAGCCGCTTTCGCCCAGACGGCGCGGCGGGGCCAGGGCAGGGACCTTGCCGGCTTGGGTCGTCTCCAGATAGGCGGCGATCAGACCCAGCGCCGAGACCTCGGCCTCCTCGAAAGCGCCGAAGCCGTCGAGCGCCGAGACGCCGTACAGGCGTTCGACGCGGGCGCGCGCGGCCTGGGGTTCGGCGATGGCGCCGGCCAGCGCCTGGACCACGCCGCCCGAGCCGTCCAAGGCGTCGCGGGTGGTCTCGTCAGAATACATACGGTCGGTGACCAGGACTTCAGACGGGCGGAAGGCGGCCAGGGCCGCGCCCAGGTCTTCGATAGAACAGGCGACGCTGTCGACCGCGCCGGACGACAGTTCGACCACGGCGACGGCCGCCCGACCTTTACGCACCGCGACCGCCGCCAGACGGTTGGCGCCGCGCGCGTCCAGCAGGCTGTCCTCGGTCAGGGTGCCGGGGGTGACGACCCGGACCACGCCGCGATGCACCACGGCCTTGCCGCCGCGCTTCTTGGCTTCGGCGGGGTCTTCCAGCTGTTCGCAGATGGCGACCTTGTGGCCGATGCGGATCAGGCGGGCGAGATAGCCCTCCATCGCATGGACCGGCACGCCGGCCATCGGAATGTCCTCGCCCTGATGCTTGCCGCGCTTGGTCAGGGTGATGCCGAGCGCCGCCGCCGCGACCTCGGCGTCCTTGAAGAACAGCTCGTAGAAGTCGCCCATGCGGAAGAACAGGATGGCGTCCGGCTGGCCCGCCTTGGCCGTCAGATATTGCGCCATGAACGGCGTCGCGCCTTCCAACGAGGCGGCGATTTCCGGGGGATGAGAGACGGGGGCGTTCATGTGGCCACAGGGTGACGGATCGCGCCCGGCGGCTCAAGGCCGTTGACCGGCTCTTGCACAGGCTTGTCGGCCCTGCGATAGGCCGCGTCAGGCGGTTAAGGGAACACGGTGTGACGCCGTGGCTGTGCCCGCAACTGTAGGCGGCGAGAGCGTCGTCCGTCCGGGGTTTCGATCCCGGCGCCACTGGGCAACTGGGAAGGCGAGGACGGCGGTTTACGACCCGCAAGCCAGGAGACCTGGCCGCCGACGTCGCTCGCTCCTGTCCGGGACCAGACAGCAGCGCGGTTTCTCCGTGGAAGCGACCCGACCTTGCGCCGTCCAGACCCTTAAGCGGTCTGGCGGGTCGGTTCGCTCATGACGGTCTCTCGCGCGCATTCGCGGGACCGAACACGGGGGTATCGCTCAATGAAGCGTTCCATTCTTCTTTCGACGGCGGCGATCGCGGCCGCCTTCGCCGCACCTGCCTTTGCCGAGGACGCGACCCAGCTGGACCAGGTGATCGTCACCGCCACCCGCATCCCGGCCATCGTCGCCGACACGCCCGGCGCCCGCGTCATCGACGGCAAGATCATCGCGCAGCGCGGCGCGATCTTCGCCGCCGACATCCTGGCCGATGTGCCGGGTCTGTCGGTGACGCGTTCGGGCGCCTTTGGCGGTGTAGCCCAGGTGCGGATGCGCGGCGCGACGCCCGGCAAGACCCTGGTCCTGGTCGACGGCGCGCCGGTCAACGATGCGGCCGAGCCGAACGGCGCCTATGATTTCTCCAGCTTCGAGCTGGCCGATATCGCGCGGATCGAAGTGCTGAGCGGCCCGCAGTCGTCGCTGTGGGGATCCGACGCCATTGGCGGGGTGATTTCCTTCACGACGCAAGAGATCGACGGCCTGCGCGCCGAGGCCGAGGCCGGCAGCTTCGACACCGTGCGCGGCCGCGTGTCGGCGGGCGTCGCCAACGAGACCTACGCCTTCAGCGCCTATGCGTCGCGCTTCGACACCGACGGGATTTCGGCGGCGGACGAGGCGGACGGCAACACCGAGGCCGACGGCTTCCGTAGCACGACGCTCGGCGCCAAGGGTCGCTATGTCCTGTCCGATGCAGTCAAGGTCGATGGATCGGTGCGCTGGAACAAATCCAAGGCCGATATCGACGGCTTCCCGGCGCCGAACTATGCGCTGGCCGACACCGACGACACCCAGGAAAGCGAGCAGTGGTCGGGCTTTGGCCGGGTGACGGCCAAGGCGTTCGGCCTGACGCATCAGTTCAGCGTCTCGGCGTCGGATTTGGATCGCAGCTCGGTCAGCGGCGGCTTCGGCTCGACCTTCACCGGCGACCGTCAGGCCTATCGCTGGCAGGCGAACGGCCAGGCGCAGGACATCGACTATGCGTTCGGCGTCGAGCGGAACGAGGCCTCGGCGGCCCTGTCGTCAGGCCTGTCGCGCGACCTGTCGATCACCTCGGTGTTCGGCGTGGCCCAATACGATGTCGGCGCGCTGAACCTGACCGGCGGACTGCGTTATGACGACACCGACGATTTCGGCTCCAAGACGACGGGGCGGGTGTCGGCGGCCTATGATCTGGCCGGGGGTTTCATCCTGTCGGGCGCCTATGGCACAGGCTTCAAGTCGCCGACGGTCAGCCAGGCGGTCTGCGACTTCTGCTTTGCGCCTCGGCCCTATCCCGAGCTGAAGCCGGAAACGGCCGACAGCGTCGAGGTCGCCCTGGGCTGGGCCTCGGCCGACGGACGGTTGGACGGGCGGGCGACCCTTTATCGCCTGAATGTCGAGGACCAGATCACTTATTCGGCCGGTCGCTACATCAATGTCGCCAAGACGCGTTCGGACGGGTTCGAGCTGGAAGGCCGCGCCCTGCTGGGCGGCGGCTTCGACCTGACCCTGGCCTATGCCTGGACCGACGCGACGGACCGCACGACAGGCGCGCGCCTGCTGCGAGTGCCGGAACACGCGGGTTCGGCGACCCTGGGCTGGACGGGCGACCGTCTGTCCGGCGCGCTGACCGTGCGGGCGGAAGGCGATCAGGACGATTCGGGCGGCTTCTCGACCGTGGCGCGCGACGGCTTCGTCACCGCCAATCTGAACGCGGCCTATGAACTGACCGATCAGGTCACGCTGACGGCGCGGATCGAGAACCTGGGCGACGAACACTATCAGCAGGTGTTCGGATACGGCGAGCCGGGACGGTCCGGCTATGTCGGGATCAGGCTGCGCTACTGATCCGGGCGCGGGCGTCGGCGGTGAAGGCCGCCGGCGCCTCGAGCGCCAGGGCCGACCAGTCTAGATTGGGACAGGGGGCGTGGGCGGCGGCCAGGATGGCGCGCAGTTCGGCGGCCGAGGCGACGCTGGCCACGACCTTGTCGACGCCGGGAAGGGCCAGGGCGTAACCGAGCGCCGCCTGCATCGGATCGCAGCGCTGCTCGGCCAGACGCCGGCGCGTGCGCGACAGGGCCTGGGCATGACTGGCCAGTTCGGTGGGCAGATCGTCGCCGCCGGCGAACAGCAGGCCGCCAGCGAAGACCGAAGACAGATGAACCGAGGCGCCTGTGTCGGCGATGGCTTCCAGCACGCCGTCCTGGGCCGCGCGCTGGTCCAATAGGCTGCAGGGCACCTGGACCACATCGGCTTCCAGACGGCGGGCCAGAAGCGCGGGGCCGTCCTCGATCGTGGCGCAGAAACCGATGCGGCGGAACAGGCCGCGATCCTTCAGGCTGCGGGCGCGATCCCACAGGGCGCGGCCCTCGGCGCCGGCCAGATCGGCGGCGTTGGAAATCAGAAGCACGTCACCGCGCGGTAGGCCCATCCGCTCCAGCGAACGACGAGCGCGGGCCTCGACCCGGTCCAGACCTTCGCTGAGCGGCACGGTGCGGACCGTGACCTGGAAAGGCGAGGGGAAGGGCCAGGCCTGGCCCAACAGGCGTTCGCCGTCGCCCTCGGGCCGGGTGGCGATCAGCTTGACCCCGGCGTCGGCTCCGGTTTGCAGCAGAAAACGCATGGCTTCCTCGCGAGCGCCGGACGGCGCGCTCATGAAGGCGCCGGGCGCGCGCTCGGGCTCGGTCACCACGGCGAGGGCCAGGCGATGGATGGGCGACGACGCCGAAGGTGTGGCGGGGGAATACGACACGCCCGACACTATGATCGCCAATGCTTAAGGGACGCTGAGCGAGACCTTAAGCGAACCCTACTTATCCACCGCTGATATGCGCACTGAGGCGAAAATCAGGCGTCGGCGTCAGGCTGCAAGTCCGGGTGGGCCGAGGCGAAGGCGGGGTGGGCCAGGGCGGTCTGTTCGACCGCCAGCAGACGCGGCCAGGGCGACAGGTCCATGTTGAAGCGCCGCGCCGAATACATCTGCGGAATCAAATAACAATCGACCAGGGTCGGGGCGTCGCCGAAGCTCCATCCGGCGCCGTGGCGGGCGACCAAAGCCTCCAGCGCGTCGAAGCCCGGCGCGATCCACCGGGCCGCCCAGGCGTCCACGGCGGCCTGATCGGCGTTCAATTCAGACCGGATGGCCTTCAACACGCGCAGATTGTTGAGCGGATGAATGTCGCAGCCGATCAGCGCGGCCATGGCGCGCACGTTCGCCCGGTCGTTCGCCCCCTTCGGCAGCAGAGCCGGGTCGGGGCGGGTTTCCTCCAGCCATTCCAGAATGGCCGGGCTCTGGGTCAGGACCATATCGCCGTCCTGGAGGGCGGGGACCATGCCCTGCGGGTTCAGCGCCACATAGTCGGGCGTCTTCTGTTCGCCCTTGCGCAGGTCGTGAGCGGCGTTGTCGTAGGTGATCCCCTTCAGGTTCAGGGCGATGCGGACCCGGTAGCTGGCGCCCGAGCGCCAGTAGCCGTGCAGGATCATGGCTGGATCTCGAAGCTGAGCGTTTCCAGACCGTCGATGGTGACGACCACGCGGTCGCCCGGCTTGACCGGGCCGACGCCGGACGGGGTGCCGGTGAAGATCAGGTCCCCGGGTTGCAGCGACCACAGGGCGGCGGCGGCCGCGACGATCCGGTCGGGGTTCAGAATCATGTCGTTCAGGACGCTGTCCTGTCTGGTTTCGCCATTGACGCTCAGGCGGATGGCGCCATCGGGCGACGGCAGGTCGCCCAGGGTGATGGGACCGCAGGGCGCGGACTGATCGAACCCCTTGGCGGCGTCCCAGGGCCGGCCGGCGGTCTTGGCCTCGGCCTGAAGATCGCGGCGGGTCAGGTCGCAGCCGACGGCCCAGCCGACGATAGCGACGCCGCCATCCTTGCCCGGCCCGATCGCGGCGACCAGTTCGGCCTCGTAGTGCAGGTTCGCGGTGGCCGACGGATAGGATGGGTTCGCGCCGTCGGAAACGATGGCGTCGCCCGGCTTAGTGAAGAAGAAGGGCGTCTGTTTGTCGGGGTCCGACCCCATTTCGCGCGCATGGGCGGCGTAGTTCTGGCCCACGCACAGAATGCGGCGAACGGGGAACCGCTGGCCCGATCCGACGATCGGCAAGGACGGGGCGGGGCGGGGCGCGAACAGCCATTGGGTCATGGCGACCGTTCTAGTGCGGCGAAAAGCCCGTGGCGAGAGGCGCACAGCCGACCCACCTAACGGAACCTCGTTGCGCATGTGGCGTTGCAACACGGGGTTCTCTATTCTACCGCCAAGCTTTCAACGGAGCGCGCACCATGGCCACCACCAAGGCTCGAGAAGATATCAAGGCCGACCTGAAGACCCTCAAAGAGGATCTGAAGACCGGCGCCCGCGAAGAGACCCAACGCCTGCGCGACAAGGCCGCCGAGGCCGAGGCCAAGCTGCGCGCCAAGAGCGACGAAGTCCGCGAGCAGGCCCGCAGCTATTACGACGAGGCCCGCGTGAAGGGTCGCGAATATTATGACGACGCGGCCGAACGCTTCGATGAGGCGCAACGCTATGTCGTCGAGCGCGTGCAGGAGCGTCCGCTGCAATCGACCGCCGTGGCGCTCGGCGTCGGCGTCATCCTCGGCATGCTGCTGGCCGGCCGCCGTCGCTGATGTTCAAGGGCATCGTCAAAAAACTGGTGGCGACGGCTGTCGTCGCCGCCAGTGCTTTCCTGGCCGTCGTCTTCCTTGGCGTGGCCATCTTCTATGCGCTCAGCCTGACGCTGACGCCGCTCGGCGCGGCGGCCGTGACCTTTGGTCTGTTCGCCCTGGTCGCCCTGATCGTGGCGCTGGTCTTCCTGAAGGGCGACAAGCACGACGACGCCGAAGAGGAAGATGAGCCTGAGGGCCTGCTGGGCAAGGTGATCCACATCGTTCGCGAGCGGCCGATCGTCGGCGCCGTGGGCGGTCTGGGCGCCGCCTTCCTGTTGCTGCGCAACCCGGCTCTGGCGGCGATCGTCGCCAGCATGGTCGCGGATCGCAAGATGGATCAGGGCGGCTATTCGCGTCGTCGCCGTCGATAGGCGATGGAACGGCCAGGCGACCCTGGCGTTGATGATGCAGACCGACGAACGGCTCCCGGGTCGCCGACGGCAACATCAACTCAGGAGAGCTAAACCCATGATGCGCTGGGCAATTATCTTCCTCGTCGTGGCCCTCGTCGCGGCCGTTCTCGGCTTCGGCGGCATTGCGAACTTCTCGTTCGAGATCGCGAAGTTCGTCGCCGTCGTGGCCATTATCCTGTTCGTCATCGCCTTGGTGGCCGGCGGACTGCGTGGACGCGGCGCGCCACGACTTTAGGCTAATATACGAAGTCGAACGAGGGGCGGAGCCAAAGGCTTCGCCCCTTTTTCATGCGTAGAGCGGCCCGTTAAGAAAGAACTTTACAACACAAAGCAAATGAGTGATGTTGTCTCAACGGTTCGAGGAGGAGAGCATCATGACCCGCGAGACCCAAGCCATTCAGGACGACATCGCCTATATGCGCAGCCTGGCGCACGAGGGGCGGCATGCCCCCCTTCTGGCCGGGCCGATCCTCATAGCCGCGGCCGTGGTTTTCGGTGGCGCTAGTCTCGGGCAATGGGCGATTCAATCGGGCGCCGTTCAAGTGAATCCATGGGCTCAGTTGTGGTTGTGGATCGGCGCAGGCGTCGTCTTCGCAGTCGCCCTGAGTCTCTTGATCGGGCGTATGAAGGGAAAGCCCGGCATCAACTCAGCGGGAAACAAGGCAGTGGGAGCAGCTTGGTCCGGCGTAGGCTACGGAATCTTCGTAACCTGGCTGGCGCTGGTTGCCCTGTCCGTAAAGACCGGAAACTGGTCGTGGATGGCCGTGATGCCGACGACGGTGCTGGTTGCCTATGGCTCGGCCTGGATGATTGGCGCAGCGATGACCAAAACGCGCTGGATGTCGTTCACGGCCTTTGCGGCCTATGCCGGCGCGGTTGCCGTGGCTTGGTTCATCGACAGCCCCATGATTTATCTGGTCTTCACGATTGTCCTCGTCGCCATCGCGCTGGTCCCGGGCATCGTCCTGATGCGTCAGGAACCGTCGGAGGTGGTCTGAGCATGGCCGACGACTTCGACATCAGCCGGATCGACGACGTCATTCACGGGCGCATCCGGCTGGGGATCATGGCTTTTCTGTCCGGGGCCGGATCGGCCGACTTCACCACCCTGAAGACCCGGTTGCAGACCACGGACGGCAATCTGTCGGTCCATCTGCGAAAGCTGGAAGAGGCGGGGTTTGTCGCCGTCTCCAAGCGTTTCAACGGTCGCAAGCCGCTGACGGAGGCCAGTCTGACCGATCAGGGACGCGACGCCTTCGTCGCCTATCTGGATGCAATGGCGGGCCTGCTGCCAGAGCGGTGAACATAGGCTAGAAGCGCGGTCATGACCGACCGCCTTCACGCCTTCGAGGCCATCGACAACTTTCGGGACTATGGCGACTACGCCACGGCGGCCGGGCGGCGCGTGAAGCCCGGCCGTCTGCTGCGTTCGGCCCACCACGCGCGGGCCAGCGAGGCGGATCTGGAGCGGCTGAAGGCGCTGGACATCGGGGCGGTGGTCGATCTGCGCCGACCCGGCGAGCGCCGCGATCAGCCGTCGCGCCGGCCTGAAGGCTTCAGCGGACAGGTCATCGAGGGCGGCGTGGACGACGGCGCCGAGGCGCCGCACATCACCTTTCTGAAGACCGCCGATCTGACGCCGGACTCCGGGCGGCGCTTCATGACCCAGACCTATCGCACCCTGCCGTTCGACGCCTCGCATCAGGAGGTGTTCGGCCGCTATTTCCAGGCCTTGGCGGATCAGGCCGAAACTTCTCGAAATCGGGCGGTGGTGATCCATTGCGCGGCGGGCAAGGATCGGACCGGTTTTCTCGCCGCCCTGACCCACCATCTGCTGGGCGTGTCGCGCGACGACATGGTCGAGGACTATCTGCTGACCAACACCGCCGTCGATCTGGCGGGCCGGGCGCCCGGCATCGCCAGACAGCTGCACAAGATGACGGGTCGGGTCGCGTCGGACGACGCGATCGTGGCCTTTCTGGGGGTCGAGGCCGCCTATCTGGAGGCCGCATTCGCCGAGGTCGAAGCGCGGCACGGATCGGTGGACGCCTATCTGAAGGAGGCGCTGGGCGTCGATGCGACGCGCCGTGATCGGATCGTGGAGCGGCTGACCGCGTGAGCGAGGTTTTCAGCCACACTGTCACGCGCGACGCGCCCTGGGTCGATCCGGTCGCGGTGGCGGCGGGTCTCGGCGGCGGCGACGGCGCCTTGGCCCTGTTGTCGGACGGCGGGCCGGGCGGCCGCTGGTCCCATGTCGCCCAGGCGCCGGACGTCGCGCGGGTCGGCCCGGTGGATGACGCCGCGCCGTTCGAGGCGCTGCGGGATCCGCTGTTTGCCGCCGGCGCCGTCGGTCTGGCTGCCTATGACGCGGGCGCCCGGCCGGCCACCGGACCGCGCGAGACGGTCTGGCCCGACCTGATGCTGGCGCGCTATCCCGCCATGCTGAGCTTCGATCATCAGCATCGCTCAGTGTGCGCCACGGGAAGAGGCGCGACGGCGGAGCAGGCGGCGGCCGCAGCCGAGCGGGCCCTGACCTGGCTGGCGACGGCAGCGCCGGTCGTGACGCCCTCCGCGCCGGCCGAGCGGTTCGAGGCCGAGGCGCCGGCGAGCGCCTACCGCGACGCGGTCGCGGATGTGGTGCAGCGCATCGGGGCGGGGGAGCTGTTCCAGGCCAATATCGCCCGGGCCTGGTCCGGGGAGCTGAGCCCCGGCCGCGATCCGTTCGAGGTCTTCCTGCGGCTGCAAAAGGAGCGGGCGTCGCCGTTCGGGGCCTATTGGCGGGTCGGGGATCGGGCGCTGGTGTCGAACTCCCCCGAACTGTTCCTCGCCTTCGATCCCGCCAGCCGCCGCATCGAGGCGCGTCCGATCAAGGGCACACGCCCACGCGCGGACGATTTCGATCAGGACCAGGCCCTGGCGAGCGAGCTTCGGGCCAGCCTGAAGGATCGGGCGGAAAATCTGATGATCGTGGACCTGATGCGCAACGATCTGGCGCGCGTGTCACGGCCCGGATCGGTTCAAGTGGAGACGCTGTTCGAAGTCGAGCAGCACCCGACGGTGCATCATCTGGTCTCGACCGTGACGGGTGAGGCCCAGCCCGCAGTGGGTCCAGCCGACCTGCTGGAAGCGACCTTTCCGCCCGGCTCGATCACCGGCGCGCCTAAACATCAGGCGATGAAGGTGATCGCCGCGCACGAGCCGCCGCGCGGACCCTGGTGCGGGTCGTTGTTCCTGATCGCGGACGGCGGCGCCGTGACCGCATCGGTCTTGATCCGGACCGCCGGTTTCGAACTGAACGACGGCGTCTGGAACTATCGCACCCTCGCCGGCGCCGGCATCGTCGCGGACAGCGATCCGGCCGCCGAGGAGGCTGAGACGGACGTCAAGATGTCAGCGATGCGACAGGCGTTGGTCGGGATGTAAGGGTCAGCAACCGCTGCAGGGGATCATTTCAACGGTGCGCGGTCGCAGATAGGCCATGCGGCTGAACTTGGTCACATATGGCGCGACCCGGTCGAATGGTGATTTGTAATCATAAAAGGCTTCGGCAACGATCACTGACTCGCCGTTGGCGAGCATGTCTGAAGGGACCTTGGCCTGCGCGACCGTCAGTTTCGACGAGATGCCTTTTCCAACGCTCCAGTCCACCTTGTAGGTCGTCGCGTTTACACGCGTGACGCTGCTGACGCGTTGGGTCAGTGAGGACGAAGCAAACGGCGCCATGATCAGGTCGCCGATCGCGAACACATCTGTCAGGTCGGTTTTGCTTGTGCTGTCGCTCTGGGACACCAAGTCCGCCACCATCGCGGCGACGTGGCCAGTTCGTTTCAGCGCCATATAGCCCTGACAGAACTCCACCATGCTGAAATAGAACAAGATCAGGATTGGCGCGAGAAATGCAAATTCGACTGCGGCGATGCCGCGAGTGTCGCGTCCGTATGATCGAACGAATGGGGGCATGCGAAAGCGCGTCATTGCCACGGTTCATTGCGAAAAGCGGTCGTCGCCGTAAGCAAGACTTTGCCTGTTCCGATCCGAGATACCGCCTGGCTTAAAAGAGGCGTAGCGAGAGGATGTGCATACCAGATACGAACCAAAATCAGATCACCAGCCTTGCCGCCGTTGTAGATGGTCTTTTTGTCATCCATGGCGTTATTGGTAATTGGGTCCTCGACAGCCGGCGCGCTGAACTTGGGAATAACTCTCACATCCACGGTCATTCGACTGTCGCAGTCGGATTTGAACACGACCATCTTCGAGCAGACCTGGGCTTTGAACTTGGTCTTGTCGAAACCCTGCGCGTGAGCCTGGCCAGTGCGAATGAGACGGCCGCTATCCATGGCCGCCGTTTCGAGCACTGAATCCAGAACAAATACGACGCCTAACTCCAGGATCGAAAAGATCATCAGGAAGAAGGGGATGGCGACCATGGCGAACTCGACCGCAGCCGACCCGTCTCGCTTCCGCCTGAAGGGGCTGAAACGCGGCTTCAATGATCTCCGAGCGCGCATGGTTGAAGTCAGGGGGCTGTGGGCGCAGCAGATGCCGAGGGGGACCGGACGCTGGGCGTGCACGAGGCGCCGCAGGCCATCTCCGTCGCCTGAGCGCCCCGCCAGACCCGAACCGAACCGGTAGAGCCGCCTGTCACGACGATCTCACGCTGGAACAGGGTGCGGCCTACGCCGTCGACAGCGACGACTTCAGTGACGCCATAGCCCTTGCCGACGATGAACATGGTGTTGGCGTCGACCAGCGAGACATCTGCGATCTGGGGGTTGCCGACGATGATGGAAGCGGCGGCGCCGCGAAGCTGAACGCGCGCCGAGCGATCGATCTCAACATTCAGCGCGCCGTCCTGGGCGCTGGCGACGACGGGGGCGACGATGAGGGCGGCGGCGATCAGGAAGGACGGGATGCGAGACATCGGCGGCTCTTGATAGTGGCGCGTGCAGACGCGGACGCGCGCATGATGCAGCCGTGATCCTCAACAAAGGCTGAAGCGCCGATATGAGAATTTTCTTTGGTAAATCCTCGCGTAACCAAACCTCGTGACTCAGATTTAACGGGCCTCGTGCATTTTGATCCTGCGTTTGGGGGTCAAGCGGGCTACCGGCTCCCCCCGCCAAGTTGCTCGCTAGACCATTTGAAAAAGGAACTACCCATGACCAAGTTCATCTCGCGCTTCGCCAAAGACGAATCGGGCGCCACCGCCATCGAATACGGCCTGATCGCTGCTCTCATCGCCGTCGCCCTGATCACCGTGCTTGGCACCATGAGCGGCAGCCTGAAAGACACCTTCACGAAGGTCAGCACTGAGCTCGACACCGCGAACGCCGGCTAATCGCCAAACGTTCAAAGTCCTGAGAATGGGGCCGGGGCTGAAAAGCTCCGGCCCTTTTCTGTGGTCGAAACCCAACATTAAGTCCTGTCGCACAACATGCCGGTCATGGATATTCTGCTGCTCACCCTGCTCGGTGTCTTCCCGGCCCTGGTCGTCGTCGGGGGTCTGCACGACCTGATCACCATGAAGATTCCGAACTGGATCTCGTTGGCTCTGATCGGCGCCTTCTTCCCCATCGCCTTTCTGATCGGCGCGGCGCCGATGGATGTCGCCATCCATATCGGCATCGGGTTCGCGGCCTTGCTGGTCGGCATGGGCATGTTCGCCGCCGGCTGGATCGGCGGAGGCGACGCCAAGCTGCTGGCCGCCAGCTGTCTGTGGATGGGGATGAGCGGCGTCGCGCCCTTTTTGATTTACACCGGCATCGCGGGCGGGGCCTTCTGCCTGCTGCTGATGACCGCGCGTCAGTATTTTCCGATGGTCGCCCCGTCGGTGTCGCAAGGCTGGGTTATCAATCTGATGCAGCCCAAGGGCGATATTCCTTACGGCGTCGCCATCGCCATCGGCGCCCTGCTGGCCCTGCCCGAGAGCGGGCTGCTGCTGACCTTCGCCTCCGGTCGCTGACACCCCGTTGACCGGCGTTCGCGGCGCTTAGGAAGCGTTAACCCGCAAGGCCCATGATCGTTAACGGTAGGCGTCGGGGGATGAATCCGAAACACAGCGCCTGCTGGAGACATCCTGGATGAAGCCCGCCCGCATCGTCGTCATCTGCATCGCCGCCGTCTCGGCCATCGGTCTGGCCCTGGTGGTCCGGGCCATGGGGTCGTCGTCGAACGAACCCACGACACCCGCCGCCGCCGCTCCCGTCGAAGTCCGTCCGATGGCCAAGGTTCTGGTCGCCGCCAAGGACCTGGAACCCGGCAAGCGTCTGGTGGAAGCTGACCTCGAATGGAAAGATTGGCCCGTCGATGAGGTCAATCCCGTCTTCATCACCGATGGCTCCACGCCGGTGCCCGCCAAACCCGCTGCGGAAAGCGCAACGGCGAAGGCGACGGACGCCGTGAACCGCGTCGCCAAGGCGGCCACGGAACTGGCCACGACCGGCGCCAAGTCCGACTATATCGGCTCGGTGGTCCGCGAACCCATTCTGGCCGGCGAGCCGATCGTGTCGCGCAAGATCGTGCGCGCCGGCGACAGCGGTTATCTGGCCGCCTATCTGGAGCCGGGCATGCGGGCGATGGCCATCGCCGTGACGGTGGAATCCGCCGCCGGCGGGTTCATCCTGCCGGGCGACCGCGTCGATGTGGTGCTGACCGCCGAAACAAACCGCGACGGCGCCGTTGAGGGCGCGACCAAGTCAAAGTTCGCCTCGGGCGTCGTGCTGCAGAACATCAAGGTCCTGGCCATCGACCAGGCGACCCGCGTCGGCGACGACGCCCAGGCCGTGGTGGGCGCCACCGCGACCCTGGAAGTCCGACCGCAGGACTCGGTTCTGCTGGCCCAGGCCAAGTCCGAGGGCGAACTGTCGCTGTCGCTGCGATCCTATGCCGACACCGCCGGACCGTCCGGTGCCACGCGCCGCCCCGTTGCAGCCGTTTCCCAACCCCAGGCCGTGCGCATCTATCGCGGCGGCGCGCCGGAAGTGGTGGCCGTGCCATGAGGACCCAACCGATGCGCCGACCCACGATGCGCAAGGCCGCCGCCGCAGCCGCCTGCGCCCTTCTGGCCACTCTGGCCGCCGCGCCGGCCGGCGTCGCCCAGACCCGCGCCGCCGTCTCGACGGGTGCGGCGCAGCGCCTTATCAACCTGCCGCGCGGCACCTCGTTCGCGGTGGATCTGCCCGCCGACGCCCGCGACGTCATCGTCTCCAATCCGCAGGTGGCCGAGGCCATGCTGCACTCGCCGCGGCGCATCACAGTTATCGGCATCGCGCCGGGAGAAACCGACGCCGTCTTCTTGGACGCAGCCGGCCGCACCATACTGAGCCTGCGGGTTCGGGTGGACGCCGGCACCAGCGCGCTTCAGGACACGTTGAGCCGCATCGCTCCTGGTGGGCAGATCCACGCGGAAGCCGTCAACGACAGCGTCATCCTGACGGGGGTTGCAGATAATCCCGCTCAAGCGGCTCAGGCCGCGCGCGTGGCCGCCGCCTTCGTCTCAGCGCCGGAGAAGGTGATCAACATGATCAGCGTCGCCGGTTCCGACCAGGTGACGCTGCGGGTGCGCGTGGTGGAGGTGCAACGCAACGCGCTGAAACAGCTTGGCTTCAGCTCCGACATCTTGAAGGGCGCGGGCATCCATTCGTATGGCTTCAGCCGACCCAATACCTACGGCGTCAACGGATCGGCGGCCGGCGGAACGGGTCTGTGCTACGGTCAAAATGGCGGCCGGACGACTAACGTGTCGAACTCGAACACCACCACCAGCCAGACCAGTTCCGGCGGGGCGTCGGCAAGTGGTCAACAGGCGACGAGCGGTTCCTTCCCCTCGACCGTCACCGTGACAGATGTCAATGGCAACGTGGTCCAGATTCCTGCGACGGCTATCGGTCAGTCCACTGTGTCATCTGGCTCTAGCAACACGATCACCAGCGCCATCTCCAATATTGCGTCGACCGCCTTCCAGACACTGACGGGCACGAATGCGAGCGGCTGTCTTGAGGCCTTCGAACGCGTGGGATTGGCCCGGACGCTGGCCGAACCCAACCTGACGTCTGTGAATGGCGAAGCGGCGAACTTCCTGGCCGGCGGCGAGTTTCCGCTGCCGACAGGACGTGACCGGGATGGCAACATCACCGTGATCTACAAGCCCTATGGCGTGGGTCTGGCCTTCCGGCCGGTGGTGATGTCCGGCGGTCGCATTTCCTTGCAGGTGAAGGTCGAGGTTTCAGAACTAACGGCTCAAGGCGGTTTCACCATCGGCGCCGGCACGCCCTCGTCCATCACTCTGCCGGGTCTGACGGTTCGGCGCAGTGAAAACACCGTGGAACTGCCATCGGGCGGATCGATGATGATCGCGGGCCTGCTTCAGGAAACCACGCGCCAGACGGTGGACTCTCTGCCGGGGGTGACCAACCTGCCGGTCCTGGGATCGTTGTTCCGGTCGCGCGATTATCTGATGGGTGAAACCGAACTGGTGGTCATCGTCGAGCCCTATATCGTCAGTCCGACCTCGCCCGATCGGATGCAGACGCCGGCCGACGGCCTGCGCATGGCCAGCGATAGTCAGACCATTTTCTTCGGCCAGTTGAACCAGGTCTACGGGCTGCCGAATGCGCCCCCGGCCGGTTCGGTCGGCTATGTGATCGAGTGAGCACATCCATGACTCGCACCCTGATTGCTACACTTGTGACGACCACGGCCCTGGCGCTGGGCGCCTGTGTCGGCGGCCCCGCCAGCTTGGGCGGCGAGCCGCCGCTGACGCCGACCTCGCGTTATCAACTCCAGGTCGAGCCGAATCTGGATCGGATCGCCCTCGCGGTTCACGACAGCGGCCTGTCACCAACGCAAAACGGCGCGCTGCAAGAGTTGGTCGGGCGCTATCGCTACGTCGACGCCGTGCCGATGGTCATCGAAGCCCCCGCCGGAAACGATCCGGTGGCCCTGAAGATCGCCTATGACGTTCAATCGGCCTTGGCGGCCTACGGCGTCGCGCCGGAGCGCATCACCTTGGTCAGCTACGCCGCGCCGGATCCGCGTGCGCCCGTGGTCGTCGGCTATCAGACGATCCGCGCCGCCGTGCCGCAGTGCGGAACCGCCTGGGGCAATCTGAGCCGGACCGGCGACAATCAGTCGGCATCGAACTTTGGATGCGCCGTGACGGCCAATCTGGCGGCCCAGATTGAGGATCCACGCGACATCCAGCGGCCACGCGCCATGACGCCAGCAGACGCCGGGCGGCGAACCGTAGTGTTCGATGCCTATCGCGGCGGCAAGCCGACGTCGGCGGATCGTGAAGACCTGATCCGGGATACCGCCGTGTCCCGTGCGGTGAACTGATCATGAGCACAGCCCCAGCCCCTCGCGGGTTCGACACCTTCGACGACGCGTTCGATGTCGATATGGAGTTCGCGCCTCCGGTTGACGACGTCGCAGCGCCGCGCAGCCCGCTTCAGTTCACGCCTGCGGCGTCGGCGATGCCGGCCGGTGCGGCGCCTCAGCCCCAATCGCCGCTTCAAGCCGCGCCCCTGGCGCCGGTCTCGGCCGCCCCGGTCTATGCGCCCGACGCCGCTGGCTTCAATCCGGTCGGTGACGTGGTCGCCCAGGCGCAAGCCAGCCTGATGGACACGGGTCTGGCCTTTACCGGTCTGGCCCCCGCCAGCAACATCGGTGAAGTGTCGGTGCCGCGCATCGCCATCCATGTCTTCGCCGAGCGCCAGGACACCCTCGCCTCGGCCGAGCGTGCGGCCCAGGACCGTCGCCTGTCGCGCGCCACGACCCAGATCCGAGTCGGCGGCGTCGCTGCGGCCGTCGAGACCTATCAGCATGAGCCGACACCGCCGCTGATCATCGTCGAGTGCCTGAAAGACCCCCAGACCCTGCTGTGGGAAGTCGATCAGCTGGCCGAGGTCTGCGACGCCGGCACCAAGGTCGTGGTGATCGGCGCGACGAACGACATCATCCTGTTCCGCGAGCTGATGCGGCGCGGGGTCAGTGAATATCTGGTCGCGCCCTTGCAGCCGCTGCAGCTGATTGCGGCCATCGGCGGCCTGTTCAACGACCCGGCCCAGCCCTTCGTGGGTCGCACCATCGCCTTCGTCGGGGCGCGGGGCGGGGCGGGGGCCTCGGCCGTGGCGCACAACACCGCCTATGCGATTTCCGAGCGGATCGGCGCCAATACGGTGATCGTCGATTACGACCTGCCGTTCGGCACCGCCGGCCTGGATTTCAACCAGGACCCGCTGAACGGCGTCGCCGACGCCCTGGGCCAGCCCGATCGGCTGGATTCAACGCTGCTGGACCGGATGATGGTCCGCTGCACCGACAAGCTGAGCCTGTTTGCGGCGCCCGCCAGTCTCGACACGGACTGGGACATCTCGACCGAGGCGTTCGAGGAGGTCACCAACCAGATCCGCGCCACGGCGCCCTTCGTCGTGCTGGACCTTCCGCACCTGTGGTCGCCGTGGATGCGCCGCACCCTGATCAGCGCTGACGAGGTGGTGGTCGTGGCGACGCCGGACCTGGCGTCCCTGCGCAACGCCAAAAACATGATCGACCTGATCCGTCAGGGCCGCCCCAATGACGCGCCGCCGCGCCTGGTGCTGAACCAGGTCGGCGTGCCGGGTCGCCCGGAAATTCCGGCCAAGGACTTCGGCGCGGCGCTCGGGGTGCATCCGAGCCTGATCATTCCGTTCGACGCCAAGACCTTTGGCGCGGCCGCCAACAACGGCCAGATGATCCTGGACGCCGGCGCGAAGACCAAGTCGGCCGAAGCCTTCCAGACCTTGGCCCAGATCGTGTCGCGCCGCGAACTGCCGATGGTGGCGGGCCCCAAGGCCAAGCCGGCAAAGGCTGGCAAGGCAGAGAAGACCAAGCCGGCCGATGGGGCGTCGAAATCCTTGTTCGCCAATATGTTCAAGAAGCGCTGACGCATGTTCGGCAAACGCACAGGTCAGCCCGGCGCCGCCCCTGCGCCCCTGCGGCCGGCTCCGGCCCCCGCTGCGGCATCCGCGCCCGGCGGCGAACCTGTGTCCGTGTTCAGCATGCAGGCGACCGCCGCGCCGATGGCGGCGACAAGCAAGACGCCAGCCTACGCCTTTGCTGACGAGGAACTGGAGCCGGCGGCCGACGCCTTCGACCGCGCGTCCGCGCCGACCCAGCCCGCGCCGGCCGATCGTCTGGACGCCCTGGCTTCGCGTCCCAAGCCCAAGCCGGCGCCTGAGGCTCCGCGTCCTACCGGCAATGTCGCAGGCACGGGCCCGAAGGCCACGGCGGGTCTTGAACAGCTGAAGAAGGCCCAGGCGGTCGCCGAGATCGTCCGCGAACAGAGCGACTACTATCACGCCACGAAGACGACGATCTTCAACGCGTTGATGAACACCATCGACCTGGCCCAGCTGGCGCATCTGGACCAGAAGGCGGCGTCGGAAGAGATCCGCGACATCGTCGCCGAACTGGTGGCGATCAAGAACGTCTCCATGTCGGTCGCCGAGCAGGAGCATCTGGTTCAGGACATCGTCAACGACGTTCTGGGCTATGGTCCGCTGGAGCCGCTGCTGAGCCGCGACGACATCGCCGACATCATGGTCAATGGCGCCGGCCGCGTCTTCATCGAGGTCGCAGGCAAGGTGCAGCTGACCAATGTCCGGTTCCGCGACAACACTCAGCTGATGAATATCTGCCAGCGGATCGTGAGCCAGGTCGGCCGTCGCGTGGACGAAAGCAGCCCCATCTGCGACGCCCGTCTGCCGGACGGTTCGCGCGTCAACGTCATCGCTCCGCCGCTGGCTATCGACGGCCCGACGCTGACGATCCGGAAGTTCAAGAAGGACAAGCTGACGATGAAGAATCTGGTGGAGTACGCCTCCATCAGTCCCGAGGGCGCGCGCGTTCTCGGCGTCATAGGCGCGTCGCGATGCAATCTGGTCATCTCGGGCGGCACCGGCTCGGGCAAGACGACGCTGCTGAACACCCTGACGGCCTTCATCGACCCGACCGAGCGCGTCATCACCTGCGAGGACGCCGCCGAACTGCAACTGCAGCAGCCGCACGTCGTGCGTCTGGAAACTCGCCCGCCGAACCTGGAAGGCCAGGGCACGATCACGATGCGGGATCTGGTCAAGAACTGCCTGCGGATGCGTCCCGAGCGGATCATCGTCGGCGAGGTGCGCGGACCCGAGGCGTTCGACCTGTTGCAGGCCATGAACACGGGCCACGACGGGTCCATGGGCACGCTGCACGCCAACAGCCCGCGCGAGGCCATCAGCCGGATGGAGTCCATGATCACCATGGGCGGCTACGGCCTGCCGTCCAAGACGATCCGCGAAATGATCGTCGGCTCGGTTGACGTCATCATCCAGGCCGCCCGTCTGCGCGACGGTTCGCGCCGCATCACTCACATCACCGAGGTCGTGGGCCTGGAAGGCGATGTGATCGTGACGCAGGACCTGTTTGTCTACGACATCACTGGCGAGGACGAGAACGGCAAGATCATCGGCCGTCATCGCTCGACCGGCATCGCCCGTCCCCGCTTCTGGGACCGCGCCCGATACTACGGGCTGGAGCGCGAGCTGGCCGACGCCCTGGACGCGGCGGAATAGGACGATGCTTCCAATTCTCGCCGCCGTTCTGGCCTTCATCACCATCGGCGGACTGGGCTGGGTCTTCGTCGGTGGAGACGATTCCTCGGCCCAAGCCGTCAAGCGCGCCCAGAGCATGGGCGAACCCAAGAAGAGCGCCGCGATCGCCCGCAAGGCCGCCGCCGCCAATACGCCGGAGGCGCGTCGCAAGCAGATCCTGGTTCAGTTGCAGGACGCCGACCGGCGCGAGCGCAAGGCGCGCACGACCCTGGCGGCCCGCCTGAAACAGGCCGGCCTGAGTTTGAGCGTCCGCACCTTCTACATCATCTCGGCGGTGGTCGGGCTGGTGACTGGCCTAGGCGCGCTGATCTTCGGACTGCCGATCCTGGTGGTGCTAGGGATCGCCTTGATTTTCGGCCTGGGACTGCCGCGCTGGGTCGTGGGCTTCCTCGGCAAATCGCGGATGAAGAAGTTCTCGCTTGAGTTTCCCAACGCCGTCGACGTGATCGTGCGCGGCATCAAGTCGGGCCTGCCGGTCCACGAGTGTTTCAAGATCATCGCCCGCGAGAGCTCGGCTCCGCTTGGGCCCGAATTTCAGACGCTTGTTGAGGGCCTGGGCGTCGGCCTGACCCTGGAGCAGGCGTTGGAGAAGATGTACGGCCGGATGCCGACGTCGGAATTGCGATTCTTCACAATCGTCATCGCCATCCAGCAGAAGACCGGCGGCAACCTGGCCGAGGCGCTGGGTAATCTGTCGGCCGTGCTCCGCGCTCGTCGGATGATGGGCGAAAAGATCAAGGCTCTGTCGTCCGAAGCCCTGGCTTCGGCCGGCATCATCGCCTCCCTGCCGCCTGCGGTCATGACGATGGTCATGTTCACGACCCCCTCGTACATGATGCCGCTGTTCACCGATTTCCGCGGCAACTTCATGCTGCTGATGGCGGCGCTGCTGATGGCGACCGGCATCTTCGTCATGAAGCGCATGATCTCGTTCAAGTTCTAAGGCCGGGATCATGGAAAGCTTCATCCGCTTCATCACCGACCCGCAGAACCTGCTTAGCATCGGCGTGGGTGTGCTGGTCTTCGCCACGGTCGTCACCCTGTTGTCGTCGATGACGGGCGGGGTTGCGCTGGACAAGCGGATGAAGGCCGTCGCGGAACGCCGCGACGACCTGAAACGCCGATCACGCGCGAACATGGCCGGTGGTCAGGGCGCGCTGCGTCACACTGATGACGGCTTCAAGAAGCGGATCGTGGATCGGCTGAACCTCAGCAAGCTGCTGGAAGATCCCAAGGTCGCGGGTCAGATGGTGCAGGCCGGCTATCGCGGGCCGCGTCCGCTGACGACCTTCTACTTCTTCCGCTTCGCTTCGCCCTTCATTTTCATGATCGTGGCGGCCTTCTATCTATTCGTGATCAAGGTCGTGGACTGGCCTACGATGAACAAGGTGACCGCGACCATGGCGGCGGCGGTCGCCGGCTTCTATGCGCCGAACATCTATTTGAAAAATCGGATCGACAAGCGCCGCGCCTCGATCATGCAGGCGTTCCCTGACGCGCTGGACCTTCTGCTGATCTGTGTCGAGGCGGGCATGTCGATCGAGGCGGCGATCGCCAAGGTCAGCCAGGAGATGGGGCCGTCTTCGATCGATCTGGCCGAGGAGCTTTCGCTGCTGTCGGCGGAGTTGAGCTATCTGCCCGACCGTCGCATGGCCTACGAAAATCTGGGCAAGCGCACCAACCACCCGGGCGTGAAGTCGGTCGCGACCGCCATGACGCAGGCCGAGACCTACGGCACGCCGCTGGCCACCGCTTTGCGTGTGATGGCGAAGGAAAATCGCGATTTGCGGATGTCCGCCGCAGAGAAGAAGGCCTCGGCCCTGCCGGCCAAACTGACCGTGCCCATGATCCTGTTCTTCCTGCCGGTCCTGTTCATCGTCATTCTGGGGCCGGCGATCCTGAACGTCATCGATATGATGAAGGAC
This sequence comes from Brevundimonas sp. SPF441, assembly GCF_009661015.1. NCBI lineage: Bacteria > Pseudomonadati > Pseudomonadota > Alphaproteobacteria > Caulobacterales > Caulobacteraceae > Brevundimonas > Brevundimonas sp. SPF441. The sequence continues at coordinate 98,239 of NZ_WJWX01000004.1, forward strand.
GGGCGTTAGGCGCGCTCCGCCGCCGCCTTCAGACCCTCTGCGGCGCTTTCCAGCGCCTTTTTCATCGCCGGGCGATGCTTGTCGTGGAACAGCTCGCCGCGAATGCCTGAAAAGCGGATGCCGATGGCGACGATGCAGTTGCCGGGCGCCAGCTCCTCGATCTGGATGTAGCGCAGGCTCTGGAACAGGAATCCGCGCCGTTCGGCCCAGACCAGCCGCGCGCGCGGCTGCCATTCCACCACCTGGGCCGCCGACTGGCGTTCCGCCATGTCCGGCCATGCCTCGGTCATGGTCAGACGGCCGCCATAGGCGATGGCGCCCTCGACGTCCCTGTCGATCGGGTTCCAGGCGCCCCAGCCGGGCAGGTCCGCGACCAGGTCCCAGATGCGGTCCGAGGTCGCCTGAACGCCGACGCGTTTTTCGATGCGAGTGTCATCCATGGTTTCGCTCTGACACGGCTGGCCGCCGGAAGAAAGGCGCCGAGCCTCAGTCGGCGGCGTCGATCCGCTTCAACCGCCGTCCGTCGTCCAGCGCCAGCCGCGTCTTGACCTCGAACAGATCGGCGCCGGCCGGAATGATCAGCAGCTTCTTGGGCTGGGCCGTGTTGACGGCGACGACGGCGCCCTTGGGACAGATGTCGAAACAGTCGGCGCCGACGACCGTCAGCTCGCCCTTGCGACCCTGTTTGCCCTTCTTCAGGTGCAGATATTTGCGCAGCGCCTTCTTCAGCGTCAGATCGCCGCCGGGGCCGAAGCCGCCGTCCAGCTTTTTCGAACATTTGCGGCAGACCAGAACGACGTCTCGCCATTCGGTCTTTGCGCTCTTGAAGGCCTTCTCACCCATGCGGACAGAAATCGCCGTTCGCGACGGCTTGCACAAGCGGGTGCGGCGCCGTCACCTGTCGTCGGGCTGAAAATTTCACGGGACCTTCACATGCGCCGATTGTTCGCCGCCTCCACACTGGCGCTGCTGCTTGCCGCCGGCGCCGCTCAGGCTCAGGTCGATACGGCCAGCGTGGACGCCGCCGTGCAGCGCGTCATGCCAGAGGTCGTCGCCTGGCGGCGAGACTTTCACCAGCATCCCGAACTGGGCTTCGCCGAGACCCGTTCGGCCGGGGTGATCGCCGAACACCTGCGGTCGCTGGGACTGGAGGTCCGAACCGGGGTCGGCAAGACGGGCGTGATCGGTGTGCTGCGCGGCGCGCGATCGGGGCGGGTCGTGGCCCTGCGCGCCGACATGGACGCCCTGCCGGTGCAGGAGGCGACCGGCCTCGACTTCGCCTCGAGCGCGACCGGGACCTATATGGGCAATACGGTTCCCGTGGCCCACGCCTGCGGCCACGACATGCATATGGCCATGCTGATGGGCGCGGCCGAGGTGCTGGCCGGGATGAAGGACCGGATCGCCGGCACGGTGGTCTTCGTCTTCCAGCCGGCCGAGGAGGGCGCGCCTCCGGGAGAGCCCAAGGGCGGGGCGGCCCTGATGATCGCCGAAGGGGGGCTGAACGATCCCAAGCCTGAGGCTATCTTTGGCCTGCACGTCGTGCCGGGCCGTCCGGGCAGCGTCTTCTATCGGCCGGAAGGGTTCATGGCCGCCTCCGACCGCGTGGACATCCGCCTGAAGGGCAAGCAGACGCACGGCGCCTGGCCTTGGCGCGGGGTCGATGTGATCGCGGTGGCGGGTCAGGTGGTCGAGACGGTCAACACCCTGACCGCGCGCACGGTCGATCCGACCACGACCCCGACCGTCTTCACCATCGCCACGATCAACGCCGGCGTCCGCTACAACATCATCCCCGACAGCGCGACGCTGTCGGGCACCCTGCGCACCTTCGATACGGCCCAGCGCGACGCCCTGGTCGCCCGTGCGGAGACCGCCATCGACCACGTCGCAGAGGCCTACGGCGCCACCGCCGAGTTCGGCGTCAAACAGAATGCGGCTTTGGTGTTCAACGACCCCGGCCTGTCCGCCTGGCTGGCCCCGGTCCTGACCGAGGCGGCGGGCGAGGGCAACGTCAACCCCGCCACGCCCCCGACCACGGTGGCCGAGGACTTCAGCTATTTCCAGCAGGTCATCCCCGGCGTCTTCTACCATCTCGGGGCCAGTCCCGACGGCGTCGACCCGTCCCAGTCCGCCCCGAACCATTCGCCGGAGTTTTCACCGAACGAGAAGGTGCTGCCGCTGGGGGTGAAGACGCATGTGCTGACGGCGCTGCGGTTCTTGGAGCGGAGTTAGGCAGGGCGTGATTACACGCATCAGCTAACGTCTTGGCAGGGCGGCGGACGCCGAATGTCGTTTAGCTGACTACTTCTGCATCTTTGCAGCATCGGCCATCATGGCTTCGGTGATGAAACCTGCAACAAGACGAAATGCATGAGCCGTGGGATGTTCAGCTTCAAACAGATCGCTTTCATCAACCGCCAAGTCCATCGCCCCTGCTCCTAGCCGATCATAATTCTGGCGATAGACTTGCCAGAGATAATCGACGTCCATGTATGCCGAGACAACTTCCTCAAGGAACGATGCCTCGGCACCCTCGCTATCCCACGGACCGAAAAGTTCTTCATATGCGCCTTGGCTCCCGAGGCTCACGCGCTCTACAAACTCGTCGAAATGATCACTTAGAGGGTTGTTCGTCTGATCGAAAAGCCAGCACCAGATGTGGACTGCATAGCCGACGGCAAACGGGTAAATCTCTCGCCAAGTCTCATGATCTGCACGATCGCTGACTCGCTCATATGATCGCCATGTCTTGAGGGTGACATGGTCGGCGAGAAGTTGGATCTCAGCAGTCGACATAGCTACCCTAAAAATAGGCCTTATCAGCTAGTCCCACCCTCTTGAGAACCAGCCATATGGTCAATGCAAAACTATGGCTTGCTCTGACTGCCAAAGGTTAAATTGGGCGGCTTCGCCGAGCTGATTTCGCCTATGTGAATTGACGACAGATAGTCGCTCTACAACCGCTCGAACACCGTCTCGATCACCCGGCGATAGACCGCCGTCAGCGTCTCCAGCTCCGCCGTCGGCACGCGTTCGTCGATCTGGTGCATGGTCTGGCCGACCAGGCCCAGTTCCAGCACCGGGCACAGGGCGCGGATGAAGCGGGCGTCGGAGGTGCCGCCGGTGGTCGAGGCCTCGGGGCGACGGCCCGCCACGGCCTCGACAGCGTCCTGAACCGCCTCCACGAAGGCGCCCGGCTCGGTCAGGAAGGCCTCGCCCGAGCATAGGTGCTCCAGGGTGATCTGAAGTCCGGTCTCGGCCTGCATGGCGCCGGCCTCGCGGTTCAGCCAGTCGATCAGGGCGTCGCCGGTATGGCTGGGGTTGAAGCGGATGTTCAGCCGCGCCGTCGCCTGGGCCGGGATGATGTTGGTCGCCGGATTGCCGATGTCGATGGTGGTGATTTCCAGGTTCGATGGGGGGAAGTTCTCGTAGCCTTCGTCCAGAACGTGGTCGTTCAGGTGGGCCATCAGCTTCGCGATCACCGGGGCCGGGTTGGCGGCGCGCTCGGGATAGGCGACGTGGCCTTGCTTGCCGTGGACGGTGATCCAGGTGTTCAACGAGCCGCGCCGCCCGACCTTGATCATGTCGCCCAGCTGTTGCGACGACGAGGGTTCGCCGACGACGCAGGCGTCGATGACCTCGCCCTCGGCGGCCAGGGCCTCGACCACGCGCTTGGTGCCGTGCAGGGCGGGGCCTTCCTCGTCGCCGGTGATCAGGAAGGAGAGGGAGCCCTCGGGCTCGCGGTCCGCGATGACCTGGGACACGGCGGCGACCCAGGCGGCGATCCCGCCCTTCATGTCCACTGCGCCGCGACCGTACAGGACGCCGTCCTTGACCTCGGCGTTGAAGGGTTGCGACGACCACTGATCCGACGGGCCGGTCGGGACCACGTCCGTATGGCCGGCGAAACACAGGTTGGGCGAGGCGGTCCCGCGCCGCGCATACAGGTTCTCGATCCGCGCATGGACGCCTTGCCCGCCTGGTCCCTCGAAGGCCAGTCGGCGGCAGGTGAAGCCCAGCGCCGTCAGATGCCGCTCCAGCACATCCATCGCCCCCTCGTCGGCGGGGGTGACGGAGGGGATGCGGATCAGGTCGCGAGTCAGTTCGACGGGATCGATAACGGGAGTTGATGCGCGGCTCATGCGGCTATGCTTTACGGAAATCGCACGAAGGCGAGAAGGCCCATGCCCAAGATCGACATCGACAGCGCGCCGAGAGGCGACGGTACGACCTATCCCGAAGAGTTCGCAGAGCCGTGCAAGCCACGCCGCCGCTGGCGGCTGGGCGATGCGGCGGGGCTGAGCCAGTTCGGCGTCAACCTGCTGCGGCTGCCCGACGGCGCCTGGTCCAGCCAGCGCCACTGGCACGCCGACGAGGACGAGTTCGTCATGGTGGTCGAGGGCGAGGTGGTCCTGATCGAGGACGACGGCGAGACGGTTCTGCGCGCCGGCGACTGCGCCGGGTTCAAGGCCGGCGTGCCGAACGGCCATAAGCTGGAGAACCGATCCGGCCATGACGCGGTTCTGCTCGAGGTCGGCACGCGCAGCCCGACCGTCACCCCTTGCGACTACCCCGACATCGACATGGTCCTGCCTGCGGGCGCGGACCGCTATTTCCACCGCGACGGTTCGCCCTATCCGAAACAGCCCAGACGCACGTGACCTCAGACTCCATTGACGCCGGCCCCGACAGTCCGTGGGGCATTCGCGACTTCCGCCTGTTGTGGTTCGGCCGCGTGGTCGCCGTTCTGGCGATCCAGATTCAGTCGTCGGCCCTGTTGTGGCAGGTCTATGAGATCGCCCGGCGCGATCACCCGATCGAGGAGGCCAGCCTGTATCTGGGGCTGGTGGGGCTGTGTCAGTTCCTGCCGTTGCTGGCCTTTACCCTGCCCGCCGGGGCGATGGCGGATCGGCGCGACAGAAAGCGCACGGTGTGGATCTCGATCCTGGTCGAGGCGGCCTGCGCGGGATCGTTCCTGGCCATGGCCCTGCATGGCAACCCGCCGCTGTGGGGTCTGTTGGCGGTCGCGGCCCTGTTTGGCGCGGCGCGGGCGTTCTTGGCGCCGGCCAGCCAGGCCTTCCTGCCGATGGTGGTGGGGCGCAAGGCCCTGCCGCCCGCCATCGCGGCCCAGTCCATCGCGTTTCAGACCGGGGCTATCGCCGGCCCGGCCCTGGGCGGGGTGATCGTGGGGGTGAACGTGCCCCTGGCCTATGCGGTGTCGTTGGGCATGTTCCTGCTGGCTGTCGCGGCCTTCATCCTGATCCGCACCAGCGGCAAGCCCGCGCCCCAGGCCAATCCGCTGTCGCCGGTGGATTCGGTCAAGGAGGGGCTGGCCTATGTCTGGAAGACCAAGATCGTGCTGGGCGCCATTTCGTTGGATCTGGTGGTGGTGCTGCTGGCGGGCGTGGCCCTGCTGACGCCCATCTTCGCGCGCGACATCCTGCATGTCGGACCGCAAGGGTTCGGCCTGCTGCGGGCGTCGTTCGGCGTGGGGGCCATGGTCATGGCCATTTATCTGAGCCGCTATCCGATCCGTCAGAACGGCGGGCGCTGGATGTTCGCGGCGGTGGCGGTGTTCGGCCTGTGCACCATCACCTTCGGCCTGTCGCGCATCGTCTGGCTGTCGGGCCTGGCCCTGTTCATTGGCGGGGCGGCGGACATGATCAGCGTCAATGTGCGCCAGACCCTGATCCAACTGGCCACGCCCGATCACATGCGCGGCCGGGTGTCGTCGGTGTCCATGCTGTTCATCGGCGCCTCGAACGAACTGGGCGAGGCCTATTCCGGCGTCATGGTCCGGCTGCTGGGCGCGGTCGGCGCGGCGGTGTTCGGCGGGTTCGGCGCCCTGGCCGCGACCGGGGCCTGGGCGACGATGTTCCCGGGGCTGAGGAAGGCGGACAAGCTCACTTGAGTGGCGAGTATCGCGTGACGAGTGGCGAGGACGATATCGAACGGCTCGTCACTCGCCACTAACTACTCGCCACCCGGCGCGATCACCACGCCTTGAAATGCTTCGACAGCTTCAGGCCCTGGTTCTGATAATGGCTGCCGCTTTCGCCATACAGGCGGCTGGGGCGTTCGGTCAGGGGCTCGTAAACCAGGCGGGCGACGATCTGGCCGTGTTCCAGCAGGAACGGCGTGTCGTGGGTGCGGACTTCCAACACGCCTTTCGAGCCCGCGCCATGCGCCTCGTCGGTGCCGAAGCCGGGGTCGAAGAAGCCGGCGTAGTGGACGCGGAACTCGCCGACCGACGGATCGATGGGGGTCATTTCGGCGGCCTGATCGACCGGGATTTCGACGTCGTCGGACGAGGCCAGAATGTAGAACTCGCCCGGATCCAGCAGCAGTTCGCCACGGCGCAGGCTCAGCGGCTCCCAGAAGTCGCGCGGGTCGTGGCCGTCGATGTGGTCCAGATCCACCACGCCCGCATGGCGACGCCCGCGGAAGCCGACGATGTCGCCGCCCTGCAGATCGACGCCGACCGAGCGGGTCTCCAGCTTGGGCGGGTCGCCGGCCTTGAGCCGCAGCTGGTTCAGGCGCGTGCCGGGACGGACCAGGATGGAGAAGGTCTGGGGCGCGACCTCCATATAGAGCGGGCCGTCATAGCCTTCTGCCACGTCATCGAAGCTGGCGCCCTGATCGGTCAGCAGACGCACGAAGACATCGACGCGGCCGGTCGAGCTTTTCGGATTGGCGCGGGCGATAAGGCCCTGGGGCAGTTTCAGCCGCTCCTGAAGGCGCACGATATAGACGCAGCCCTTTTCCAGCACGACGCCCGCCTCGGTGATCTCGATGGCGTGCATGGCCACGTCTGCGATGCGGTCCTCGACCTTGCGTCGCCCGGGCAGGAAGGAGGCGCGCACGCGCCAGGCTTGGTCCGACAGCCGCAGATCCAGGCTGGCCGGCTGGACCTGGTCGTGGTCGAAGGGCGTGTCGGACGTGACGGCGCCGGCGGCGATCAGCGTCTCGATGGACTGGGCGGGCAGGATGCCGGGACGGGGCGCTTGGAAGGAGCTCATGGCGTCTGTCTCACACGGTTTTCACGACTTGTCTCCAAGTCGCGCTTGCAGCCCGCGCGTGGCGGGGCGAGCATATAGCCCATGCACGATGGTCCTGCCTATACCGCCGAGACGAACGGCATTCTGATCCGGGTGCGGCCCAGCTATCTGGCGGGCCAGTCCGATCCCGACGAAGGCCGCTGGGTCTGGGCCTACCAGATCGAGATCGTGAACCTGACGGGCTCGACGGTGCAGCTGATGGCGCGTCGCTGGACCATCACCGACGGCCACGGCCATGTCGAAGAGGTGCGCGGCCCCGGCGTGGTCGGCGAACAGCCGGTGATCGAGCCGGGCGGCAGCTACGCCTACGCCTCGGGCTGTCCGCTGGGCACCGACAGCGGCTCAATGGTGGGCGCCTATTATATGACGGATGCGGATGGGCGCAGTTTCGAGGCGCAGATTCCGGCGTTCTCGCTAGATACGCCGGATGCGCGGCGGGTGCTGAACTGAGGGCGGATGGGGCTGCGTCAACCCGGATGAACCGCAGCCCCGCCCCCGAAGTCTCGCCGGCCGCTTGCGCGAACCGGCGAGGGGGAAGTCGGCTCCCTAGGGAGCATCTTTTTGGCGCTACGTTCGCGAAGCGGTCGCTCGCGACTTGAGCGCAGTCGTGCGCCCTGCGCGAAACGCCGCGCTCATGTCGCGCGAAGCGCGGTAGCGCCCTTAGATGTAACGACGCAGGCTGCGGGCCAGATCGGAACCGCTTTCCTTGGAGCCGCGACGGACTTGCGGCTGGTAGGCGACACGGGCGTGTTCGACGCAATAGACGCCTTCCGACGAGCGGCGGCCGCAGAAGCTGAACTCGCGCGACGACGGGTCGCCGATCGGCCATTTGCACATGTGGGCGCCTAGCGTCATCACGGTCGCCGTGCCCGGCAGGTCCGGGATCGGGGCGGGGACGGGCGCGGCGGGTTCGACCGGCTTGGGCTGGACGGCTTCCAGACGGCGCGGGGCCGAAGGTTGCTGCGCCGGAGCGGCCGGCGCCGGACGCGGACGCGCGGTGCGGAAGGTCGCGGCGACGGTGCGCGCCGGTTGCGACGGGGCGGCCCGGCCCGACAGGCCCAGACGGTGCACCTTGCCGATCACGGCGTTTCGGGTGACCCCGCCGCCCAGTTGTTTGGCGATCTGGCTCGCGGACTGGCCCTCAAGCCAGAGCTTCTTTAGCGCGCCTACGCGGTCGTCGGTCCAGCCTGCGGTCATGCCACCCTCCAGCGAGTTTGGATTCAATATCTAGGTCCAGGCTCCCCCTCCGGGGTCTTGACCTACAACTAATCGTAAACCAGCCGTTAAGAGACGCAAGATGTGCGAATCATCCTGTCCACAGAAACCAGATATTGAATCATCGTTAAGGTTAAGGCGGCGCCGTCGTTTTCGGGACGATCTCGCCTGATCTCTTGCGAAGCGCGGCGGTCGAGCGCATCTGGCGGGCCATGACCGATACGCCCGATCTGATCTCCACCCGGCCTGCCGGCCTCCCGCAGCCGCGTCGCTATCCGGGGATCAACTGGATCGGGGTGCAGACCCTGTATCTGCGCGAGGTGCGTCGCTTCTGGAAGGTGGGCGCCCAGACGGTGGCGGCGCCGGTGGTCACGACGCTGCTCTATATGCTGGTGTTCGTGGTGGCGCTTCAGAACGCGCGGCCGCCGCTGCACGGCACGCCGTTCGCGCTGTTCGTCGCGCCCGGCCTCATCATGATGGCCATGTTGAACAACGCCTTCGCCAACGCCTCGTCCAGCCTGATCCAGGCCAAGATCATGGGTACCGCGACCGATTTCCTGACCCCGCCGCTCAGCCCGCTGGAGCTGACGCTGGGCTTTACGCTAGGCGCCGCGACGCGCGGCCTGGCGGTCGGTCTGGTGACGGCGATCTGCGTGCTGCCGTTCGCGCCGCTGGCCATCGCCAACATCTTCGCCATCGTCTGGTTCGCCCTGGCCGCCTGTTTCATCATGGGCATGACCGGGGTGCTGGCGGGGCTGTGGAGCGAGAAATTTGACCACCTGTCGGCGGTCCAGAACTTCATCGTCATGCCAATGACCTTCCTGTCGGGGACCTTCTATCTGGTCGAGAACCTGCCCGAGCCGTTCCGGGCGCTGAGCCGCTACAACCCCTTCTTCTATCTGATCGACGGCTTCCGTTACGGCTTCATCGGCCATGCCGAGAGCAATCTGACGGTCGGCGTCATAGGGTCGGCCGTGCTGATGGCCGTCATGGGCGTGGTTTGCTGGCTGGTGTTCCGCTCGGGCTGGCGTCTTAAGAGCTAGATCGCTACCTGTTGCGGATCGCTCCCCCGAGAGGTCCGCTTCATGCTGTTTCGTTCGCTCGTCGCCGCCACGGCCCTGTTCGCCGCTGTTCCCGCCTTCGCTCAGGAAGCGACGCCCCAGGCCGGCGACCGCCCCGACATCGCCGCCGGCGCTGCCCAGTTCGTCAAGCCCACCAATGCCGAGCGGACCCAGGTCCTGGTCGGTTTCCTGACGACGCTGGGCTTCACGCCCGAAATCCAGACCTTCGAGGGTGGCAACCAGGCCACCGGCCCGATGGAAGGCGCCAATGTCGTCGTCACCGTGGGCGAGGGCGACAAGGATATCGTCCTGACCGCCCACTATGACGCGGTGAAGCTGCGCGACGGAACCCTGTCGCAGGGCATTGTCGACAACGTCGGCTCGGTCATGGCGATGATGGAAGCGGCCAAGACGCTGGACATGGCGCTGGAAGGTCAGCCGGTCGCCCACCGCTTCGTCTTCGTCTTCACCGACCAGGAAGAGCTGGGCCTTCTGGGCGCCAAGGCCTTCCTTGAGAAACACGGCAAGGACCGGATCGCCGCCGTCATCAATGCCGATGTCGCCGCCTATGGCCAGACGGTCATGTATGGCGAGAACAATGGGCCGCAGTCGGCCTTCGTGCTGGAGACGCTGCGCGGCCTGTGCGCCGAACGCGGCTTCGACTGCATGCCCTATCCGACCTATCCGCCTAGCGACGACCGCGCTTTCTCGGCCGCCGGCGTGCCGGTGGTGTCGATGGGCACCCAGGATGCGGTCGGCGCCCACCAGATGTGGCTGGCCTTCAACGGCGGCAAGGACAACGGTTTGAAGGAGGGCTTCGTCCCGCCCGTCTTCCAGCGCATCCACTCGACCGAAGACAAGCTGTCGCATCTGAAGGGCGTCGACGTCGCCCGTTTCGGCCTGTTCATCGCCGACCTGGGCCTGGCGCTGGACAAGAAGCTGGTCGAAATCCAGGCCAAGGACGCGGCCGTCGCCGCCGAAACCGCACCGGCGGCCCCGGTAACGACGCCCGGCGGCGAGTGACGACGGTCATCGAGGTTCGCGGCGTCCAGCCGACGCCGAAGGAAGGTCGGGCGGCCGTCAAGGCGTGGCCCGTCGTCCGGCGCTGTGCGAACCTGCCCGTGTTGTTTCTGGGCGGCGCCATGCTGGCGACCATCGCCGTCTGCATTGGTTTGCCCCTGGAGCGGACCGGCTGGATCGTCGGCCTGCAGTTGGTTGGGCTGTACGGCTTTATCGGGCTGTCGGCGCTGGCGCATTACAGGGTTATGGCGGCGGCGCGCCGGTCGCCGATTGCGCAGAAGCCAACCGACTGGCGCATCGATGACAGCGGTCTGGCCCTGTCGGGGGCGGATTTCGAAACCCGCATCGGCTGGCGCAATCTGGTCGCGGTGGTGGAGGAGAAGGATCGGCTGCTCTTCGCAGCCTCGCCCAACACCAACTTCATCCTGCCCTTGCGCGTGCTGGAGACGGATCAACTGCAGGCGTTGCGCGTCTTGATCGCCGATGTGCGAGCGCGGGGCGTCCTTGGCGCCGGTGTTGACTAAGACCCTCCCGCGTCCGACAACGCCTGACCGTATTGATCCGGCTCCGTCGCGCTCGCGCCGGGGCCGTCTCGCTTTTGGAGGTCTTGGTCCCGTGTCCACTGAGCATTTGATGGGTGTCTACAATCGCGCGCCGCTGGAAGTGGAACGCGGCCGAGGCGCGCGTCTGTGGGCGACCGACGGGACCGAATATCTCGACTGCGTCGCCGGCATCTCGACCAACGGCCTGGGCCACGCCCATCCCGAACTGGTCCAGGCGGTCAAGGACCAGGCCGAGAAGCTGTGGCACGTCTCCAATATCTTCCGCATTCCGGGTCAGGAAGCGCTGGCTGACGCCCTGTGCGAATCCAGCTTCGCCGACGTGGTGTTCTTCACCAACTCGGGCACCGAAGCCGTCGAATGCGCGCTGAAGACGGCGCGCAAATACCACTCGGCCAACGGCGCGCCTGAGCGGATCGACATCTACGGCTTCGACGGCTCGTTCCACGGTCGGACCTATGGCGCGATCAACGCCGCCGCCAACCCCAGCTATACTGAGGGCTTCGGCCCGCCGATGCAGGGCTTCCACCAGCTGAAGTGGGGCGACCACGAGGCGATCAAGGCCGCCATCGCCAACCCCACGACCGCCGCCATCATCGTCGAGCCCGTGCAGGGCGAGGGCGGCTGCCGCGCCATGCCCGAACAGTGCCTGCGGGGGCTGCGCGACCTGTGCGACGAACACGGCGTCCTGATCATCTTCGATGAGGTCCAGTGCGGCATGGGCCGGACCGGCAAGCTGTGGGCCCACGAATGGGCGGGCATGGCGCCGGACATCATGGCGGTGGCCAAGGCCCTGGGCGGGGGCTTCCCCATCGGCGCCTGCCTGGCCTCGGCCAAGGCGGCCAAGGGGATGACGGTCGGCGTTCACGGCTCGACCTTCGGCGGTAACCCCTTGGCCATGGCCGTGGGCCAGAAGGCGCTGAGCCTGATCAACAGCCCCGAGACGCTGAACAACGTCAACGAGGTCGCCGGCTATCTGAAGCAGCAGTTCGCCGGCCTCCAGGAACGCTTCCCCGATGTGATCGCCGACGTGCGCGGCAAGGGCCTTCTGATCGGCATCAAGATGGTGCCGAACAATCGCGAGTTCATGGCCCTGGCGCGCGACACGCAGCGGCTGCTGATCGCCGGCGGCGGCGACAACTGCGTGCGCCTGCTGCCGCCGTTGAACCTGACGCTGGACGAGGCCCGCGAAGCCGTGGCCCGTTTCGAAGCGGCCTGCGAGGTCGCCCGCGAAAAGCTGGCGGCCTGATGGTCCGGCACTTCCTCGACATCCACCGGCTGGACGCGGCGGATTTGCGCGCCATCCTGGACGACGCCCATGCCCGCAAGGCCGCCCGCAAGGGCTGGCCCCAGGGGCGCGCCGACGCCGATGCCCCGGGCAAGGACCGCGTTCTGGCGATGATCTTCGAGAAGAACTCGACCCGCACGCGGTTCAGCTTCGACGCGGCGATCCGCCAGCTGGGCGGCTCGTCCATCATCGCCACGGCCTCGGACATGCAGTTGGGCCGCGGTGAGCCGGTGGAGGACACCGCCCGGGTTCTGTCGCGCATGGTCGATGCGGTGATGATCCGCGCCAACGATCACGAGGATGTCGAGCGGTTTGCCCGCGTCTCGACCGTGCCGGTGGTCAACGGCCTGACCGACCGGTCGCACCCGTGCCAGATCCTGGCCGACCTGCAGACGATCGAGGAGCGTCGCGGGCCGATCGCCGGCAAGACGATCGCCTGGATCGGCGACGGCAACAACGTCTGCCACAGCTTCATGCACGCGGCGCCCAAGTTCGGCTTTCATCTGAACGTCGCCTGCCCGGCGGAATATCACCCGGACCTTCGCGACCTGGCCAAGGGCGGCGACGCCGTCACCCTGACCAGCGATCCGCGCGAGGCGGTCAAGGGCGCCGACGTCGTCGTCACCGACACCTGGGTCTCCATGGGGGATCAGGACTATGAGGCGCGGCTGGCGGCGTTCGAACATTACGGCGTCGATGAAGCCCTGATGGATCTCGCCGATCCCGAAGCGGTCTTCCTGCATTGCCTTCCCGCCCACCGTGGCGAGGAAGTCACCGACGCCGTCATCGACGGGCCGCGCTCTCTGGTCTGGGACGAGGCCGAAAACCGCATCCACGCCCAGAAGGCCGTTTTGGCCTGGTGCTTCGGGGGATGACATTGGAGGACTGGAAGGCGATGTCGACCGCGTCGCGCTTCTGGTTTGTCGTTGTAATGCTTCTGGCTGTTTCGGTCGGCGCCTTCGCGCTCTTCACCGCGGCGGCGCCGACGCTTGATCCGGGCAAGTTCTTTTATGAAGCCGTCACCGTTGAAGGTCGCGTCGGCATATCGTCTTACACGGGGCTGCCGGTGCTCGTGATCACTGACAGAGAGGGCCGCAATCACGCGTCGCGATGCAACCCTTATGATCGTGACCAGGCCTGCGTTGATTTGGCGCTGGTCAGAGGGCTGCGCCAAGGCCAGCAGGTCAACGTCGGATTTATAAGAGCCAAGTTCTGGCCGTCAGCTGACGACGCGATCGTCCGCTTGGCCTCGAACGATCATGTTTTTCTGGAGTGTGCCGATCGGCTCGATGCGTTGGGAGTGGACCGCTCGCGAATATCCGGGGTCGAGCGGATATCTGGCTGCTGACAGTAAAAAGCCGGGGATCGCTCCCCGGCTTTTCCAGATCACGACAGATTAGTAATCAGTCTTCTTACAGCTTCACGTCCGACACGCCGCCGACATCCGGGACGCTCTTGGTCAGGTTGGCCTTCAGGACTTCGTAGCCGAAGCCGAGCGCGCCCTTGTCGGACACCCAGACGCGGCCGTCGTCGGCGTCGAAGCGGACCAGGGTCAGGTGCGCGTCTTCCTTGCCGTCCGGGTACCAGGCGGCGACGACGGGGTTCCAGTATTTCTCGATGCGGCTGCGGTCCTGATCGATGGCCAGGCGGCCGTGGATGCAGGCCTGAACCTTGCCGTCCTTGGCCTGGTAGCAGAACATGCCGTTCTGGCCGCCGCCGGCGACGTCACGGGCGAAATCGGTGTCGTCGCGGGTGAAGAACCAGATGGTGCCCGTCTCGTCCTCGCCGAAACCGGTCATGGGTTGGTGGTGATAGCCGGGGCGATCGATGCCCAGCATGCCGGTGTTGGACTCCTTCAGGCTTTTCCAGAATTCCTTCTCGGCCTCGGCGGGGGTCAGTTTGTCGGACACGCGGTCTCTCCTTAAGTGGTTCGCAAGGTTCAACCGACCGACCCCAATCGGGTTCCCGCCTCTAGGCGCCGGGTATCCAAGGCGCACGCTCGGCGCCGAATATCGTCGCCAGGTGGATCAGCAGCAGCATGGCGATCGCCGCCGCGCCGACCATCAGGAAGCGCCACGGCATCAGGCGCGGTCCCTTGAACGGATCTGGCGGCCGGGTGCCGCGCCATCCGCAAAAGACCATGACGGCGAGGGCGACGCCCAGCAGGACGAGGGTGGTGGTCAGGCTCATGCGCCGCAGGTGGCGAAAGCCGCGCCGCTTGGCAAGCGAACCCTTGCCGGGAGGTTAATCTTCATGCCGCGTTAACCGAGATGATTCACAAATCCGGCTGTCTGGCGTGATGTCCACAGGATTGGGATATCGCTGCTAGATATTGCGGTTAACCATCAGTTTACACCCTCGATATTGACGGTATAGCCTTCGTCGCATGGGCTGGGAGACGAATCAGTGAGCGCTGCAGCGCCGTGGAGCGTTAAGGGAATCGATCCCAAAGCACGCGAGGTCGCCAAGGATCTGGCGCGCCGGTCCGGCATGACGCTGGGCGAATGGCTCAACTCCATGATCATGGAAGACGAGGAGGAGGGCTACGCCACCCTGCCGCGTCGCTCCCAGGCCGCCGAATACGAACGCCGCAACCGCAGCCGCCGTCTGGACGACGCCTATGAGGTCGAAGACAGCCAGCAGCGGATCAGCGCCTCCATCGATGTGATCGCCGCGCGGCTGGAAGCCGCCGAACGCCGCTCGACCGTCGCCATTCAGGGCGTGGATCAAGCCGTCGCGGGCCTGATGCGTCGGCTGGACGGGCAGGAGGCCGAGGCCCAGGGCGCAGCCCGCCGCATCGACGACATCGCTGAGGAGTTGCGCGAAGGGCATCGCCGCCTGCGCGCCTTCGAGCGCGACACCGGCCCGTCGACTCAGGAAGCCTTCGGCAAGATCGAAACCTCCTTGGGCGCCCTGACCGGGCGGCTGTACGACATCGAGGAACGCCAGCGTTTGGGCGTCAGCGATCTGCGCGAGCGGATGGAGGCGGTCGAGAAGGCCGCCGGCCCCGGCGTCGGCACGGAAATGCTGGCCCGAGTCAGCGCCCGTCTGGACGAGGCCCAGAACCGCACGACCGAAGCCCTGAAGACGCTGGAACGCTCGTTCGCCGCGCTGGATCAGCGGATGCGGACGGCCGAAAGCCGTGTCGAGCCGGAAAGCGCGCGCGACCTGGCCCGTTTCGAGAAGCTGGCCGAAAGCTTGTCGCGTCAGATCGACAACAATCGCGCCGAAATGATGCAGCGTCTGGACGCCGCCGAAACCGGCGCGCGCATCGACCGCATCGAACGCGCCGTCCAGGCCGTCGGCGATCAGTTGAAGGCGTCCGAAGAGAAGGGCGCCATCGGTCTTGAAGCCATGGGCCGCGAGGTCCTGCGCATCGCCCGCAACCTGAATGCGCGGGTCAAGAAGGTCGAGACGGACAACGACGGTCGCACCGACGCTGTCGCCCGCGCCGCCGCCGACGTCGTCAGCCAGACTATCGAAACC
This sequence comes from Brevundimonas sp. SPF441, assembly GCF_009661015.1. NCBI lineage: Bacteria > Pseudomonadati > Pseudomonadota > Alphaproteobacteria > Caulobacterales > Caulobacteraceae > Brevundimonas > Brevundimonas sp. SPF441. The sequence continues at coordinate 113,930 of NZ_WJWX01000004.1, forward strand.
GAGGTCGCCCGCCGCGCCGCGCGTCTGGATCAGGAGTTCGCCCGCCACGTTGACCGCGTCGATCAACGCCTGACCGCCAGCGACGATCGCCACGCCATCGCCCTGGAGAAGCTGGGCGGCGAGATCACCCGCATCTCGGACCAACTGAGCGATCGCATCGCCCAGTCCGAGCGCCGCTCGCAGCAGGCGCTGGAAGACATCGGCCGACGCCTGTCGGAAAGCTCGGACAAGATCGAGCAGCGCTACGACCGCGCGTCCGGCGAACTGGCCGAGCGGATGCGTCTCAGCGAGGAGCGCACCGCCCGTCTGCTGGCCGAGGCCCGCGAAAGCATCGACGCCCGCGCGCCGACGCCGATCCGCGACAAGCCGCTGGACAATGAGCCGGCGTGGACCCCGGCGCGACAGGTGCTGGAACGCGCCGCCTCGGCGACCATACAGGCCCCGATCCAGTCTGCATCCATCGAAGGCGACTGGCGCGCCGCCGCCTTCCCCGATGAGACCTTCACCGACCAGGACGCCTGGTCCAGCGATCCGGTGACGCCCGAAGTCGCGACCGCTGCGCCCTTCCCGTCGGCGCCCATCGTCCAGACCGAGGCCGAGCCCGTCGAGGTGCTGGCCGACGACATGCCGATGCGCCAGGTCGATCCCGACGGCGTCGAACCCATCATCCAGCCCTTCAGCGGTTTCGGCGGCGCCGATGTCGAGGACGCGCTGGAGGCGACGTCGCCGGGCTTCTCGACCGCACCGGCCGAAAAGCGTGACGCCGCCGTCCTAGACGCCGACGACGACGATTTCGGCGGCGAGACCGAGTTCGTGGATCCGCGCCGGCTGCGCTCCAGCATGGAAGCCGCCGCTGCGGCCGGCCGCGCCGCCTCGACCCGCAGCACCATCGACGCCGCTCGTGCTGCAATCATTGCGCCGGCCGAGCCGGAACCTGCGCCCCGGTCGGGCTTCGGCCTGAAGCGCGGCGGCAAGTCCAAGCTGCAGGAACGGCTGGACCGGCAGGCGTCAAAGGAAGGATCGACGGTCAAGAAGGCCTTTCTGGCTTCGGTTACGGCGGTCGCCCTGACCGGGGGCGTCTATGGCTATCTGTCCCTGACCGACGGCGGTGCGCCGGACTTCGAGATGCCCAGCTTCGGCGGCGGCTCGACGACAAACGGCGCCGTGCCGCTGGCCGCGTCGGCGGTGACGCCGACCGGCCCGAAAGCGACCTTCGACATAGGTGGACCTGGCGCGGCGGATTATGAGGCGGCGATCGGCAAGCTGGAGGCCGGCGACAACTCTGGCCTGGACGGCATGAAGCGCGCCGCCAACCTGGGCTACGCCCCCGCCCAGACCTATCTGGGTCAGCTGTATCTGGACGGCGCCAATGGCGTGCCCGCCGACCCAGCTCAAAGCCGTCAGTGGGGCCGTCGCGCGGCCGAGGGCGGCGATCCGCGCGGGATGCATCTGTACGGGATGCAGCTCTATGAAGGCGACGGCGGCGCGACCAATCAGGCCGAGGCCCTGACCTGGCTGCTGAACGCGGCCGAGCGCGGCCTGCCGGACAGCCAGTACAATGTCGCGCGCATCTACGAGACCGGCGCCGACGGCGTGGCCAAGAATCCGACCGAAGCGCTGAAATGGTACATGATCGCCGCGCGCGGCGGGGATGCGGAGGCCCAGGCCGCCGTGACGCGCCTGCGCCCGACGGCCAGCGCCACGGCCCAGCGCGCGGCCCGCACCGCCGCCGACGCCTTCGTGGCCCAATCGCAGGGTCAAGCCCAGGCGACAGGCTAGATTCCTAGGCGCCGGGCGGCTATCGGTCGCCCGGTCGTCCCCGACCTCGCCCGCCTGACGGCGATTCTTGTGTCCGCTCCAGCCGAAGGCGCGTCCTTTGGACATCTATCTGCCGATCGCCGAGGTTTCGGTGAACTGGCCGACCCTAGTAATCCTGGGGGCGGTGGTCGGATTCGTGTCCGGCCTGTTCGGCATCGGCGGCGGCTTCCTGATGGCGCCGATCCTGGTTTTCCTGGGCATCCCACCGACCGTCGCCGTCGCCAGCCAGGCCAGCCACGTCGTGGCCTCCTCGACGTCGGGCGTCATCCGCTATGCCGGGGCGGGTTCGGTCGATTTCAAGATGGGATCGGTGATGGCGGCCGGCGGCGCCGCCGGCGCCCTGGCGGGGGTCGAGCTGTTTCGCTACCTGCGCCTGCTGGGCCAGGCCGATCTGGTCGTGGCACTGTCCTATCTCGTCTTCCTGGGCGCCATCGGCATTCTGATGCTGAACGAGAGCCTGACCGAGATCCTGCGCCGCCGTCGGGGCTTGCCCGCGCCGCACAAGCAGCGTCGGCGGCCGATGTGGCTGTATGGTCTGCCGCTGAAGATGAAGTTCCCCAAGTCGGGTCTGTATATCAGCGCCCTGCCGCCGTTCGGCCTGGGTGTCTTCGCGGGCGTCCTGTCGGCCATCATGGGGGTGGGCGGCGGCTTCATCCTGGTCCCGGCCATGCTCTATATCCTGCGCATGCGCGCGGGCGCGGTGGTGGGCACCAGCCTGTTCCAGATCATCATCACCACCGCCATCACCACCATCCTTCAGGCCGGGCGCAACCAGACCGTCGACATCGTCCTGTCCACCATCCTGCTGCTGGGCGGCGTTGTCGGCGCCCAGATCGGCGCGCGCTTCGCCGGGCGGTTCCGCGCCGAGGAACTGCGGGCGGCGCTAGGCCTGATCGTGCTGCTGGTCGGGATCCAGATGGGGCTGGACCTGTTCGTGAGGCCCAACGACATCTTCATGATCGCGCCGGGGATCGCCGACTGATGCAGGCGCTTCCTCCCCCTCCGCTCCCTGTTGCGGCCCCGCCGCTCGATCGGTCCGAAGCGACGACCGGCGACCTGCGCGTCGCCGCCGCCCTGACCGACGCCCAGGTCCGGGTCGACAGCAGTTTCCGGGGCGCATCCATCGTCCTGTACGGCGCGGTGTTCAATCCGACGCCCGAACCGGCCGACGTGGTGGTGGTGGTGCGGGGGCCGGACGCGCCGATCCGCCTGGTCAAGAAGACGCGCACCTCGGGTGTCTGGCTGAACAGCCGGCCCGTGCTGTTCGAGGGTGCGCCCGGTTTCTACATGACCGCCTCGACGCGCCCGCTCAGCGACATCGCGGACTTCGGCCAGTTGCGGCGGCTGGGCGTCGGCGTCGATCACCTGCGCATCGACGCGCCCGAGGAAAGCCGCACCGTCACCCGCTATGGCGTGCGCGACGTGGTCGTCAGCCGTCTGGGCGACGACTATCTGGATTGGCGCCGCGCGGTGATCCGGCTGAAGGAGGCCGCCGCCCTCTACGACACCGATTCCGAAGGGGTGGAGTTCGTGGACCGGGGCCTGTTCCGCGCCGAGGTCAAACTGCCGACCGTGGCGCCCACCGGCAAATACTACGCCGAGGTCTGGCTGTTTCAGGACGGCGAGCCGCAGTCGGTGTCGAACCTGACCCTGACGGTCGAGAAGGTCGGGCTGGAGCGCGACATCTATGAGTTCGCCCACCGTCGGCCGTGGCTGTACGGCGTGCTGTGCGTCGTGCTGGCCGCCCTGACTGGCTACGGCGCCTCGCGCATCTTCAGCCGGCGGAGCTGAAGCCCAGCTCGGCGCGCAGGCCCTCGGCCGTCAATCCGCCGGCCCTCAGCTCGGCCAGGGTGATCGAGCGATCGCGCTTGGCGTAGCGCCGCCCGTCCGGCCCTGTCACCAAGGCATGATGACGATAGGTCGGCGCCGGCCAGCCCATCAGGGTCTGGATCAGCCGCTGCACGTGCGTGGCTTCGAACAGGTCCTGGCCCCGGATCACATGGGTGATCCCCTGCAAGGCGTCGTCATGGGTCACGGCCAGATGATAGGCGACGCCCGTATCCTTACGCGCCAGGACCACATCGCCTGCCGCCTCGGGATCGACGGCGACGACGCCGCTTTCGCCGTTCGGACCCTCGCCCTCCTCGACGAAACTCAGGCCGTTCCAGGCCGCCTCGCCCAAGGCCTCCCGCGCCCGATCCAGCGACAGCCGCCAAGCGAATGCCGCACCCGAGGCCAGCAGATGCGCCTCCTCGTCGGCTGAATGCGGACCGGGCCTCGCCGCCTCCATCGTCCCGTGAGGCGCCTCACCGATGGCGTTCAGGATCTCCTTGCGCGTGCGAAAACACCGATAGAGCAGGCCTCGCGCCCGCAGGTTCTCGATCGCGGCGGCATACTCGGCCAGATGATCGGACTGGCGCCGGACCGGCGTCTCCCAATCCAGACCCAGCCAGGCCAGGTCCTCCAGAATGCCCGCCTCATATTCCGGCCGGCATCGCGCCGGATCGATATCCTCAATGCGCAGCACGAACCGCCCGCCCGCCGCCTTCGCCGCCGTCCAGGCGGTCAGGGCCGAGAAAGCGTGGCCCTTGTGAAGGCGGCCGGTAGGCGATGGAGCGAAGCGGGTGGCGAACATCACGACGCTCCTTAGCGGTTTGCGGCCCTCAACGGCGCCCCCGCTCTTTCCGACAAGCGCGACGGGCCGTAAGCATGGCGAATGCCGTTCGCACCCACGCCCGATGACATCGCCGCCGCGCGCCAGGCGCTGGTCGCCGCCGATCCGGCGCTCGTGCGCGTGGACGCCCAGACGCCGCCGCTGGAATGGCGGTTGAGAGTGGGCGGGTTCGAAGGCTTGTTCCGCATGATCGTGGAGCAGCAGGTGTCGGTGGCCTCGGCCGCTTCGGTCTGGGCGCGGCTGCGCGAAGGCATGGGCGGCATCACGCCCGAGCTGTTGCTGGCGCACGATCTGGATCAGCTGCGCGGCATGGGTCTGTCGCGGCAGAAGGCGACCTATGGTCAGGGGATCGCGCGGGCGCAGATCGCGGGCGAGATCGATCTGGAGCATTTGGCCAATCTGGACGACGAGGCGGCGATCGCGTCCCTGACGGCGCTGAAGGGCGTGGGCCTGTGGACGGCCGAGGCCTATCTGATGATGTGCGAGGGGCGGCTGGATGTCTTCCCCGGCGGCGACGTGGCCTTGCAGGAGGCGATCCGTTGGGCGGACGGCGCAGAAGTGCGGCCCGATCAGAAGGGGGCTTACGCCCGCGCCGAGATCTGGCGGCCCTATCGTGCGGTCGCCACTCATCTTCTGTGGGCCTGGTATACGGGCGTGAAGCGCGGCGAGATCGCGCTGGATGCGCCGGCATGACCCCGCTCGATCCCGCTCTGACCGAACCGCTGCGCAATCCGCAGACCGTGTTGACCGCGCTGGATTTCGCCGGCGTGGCGGTCTTCGCCGCCACCGGCGCCCTGGCCGCCGCGCGGGAGAAGCACGATGTCGTCACCTTCGCCTTCTTCGGCGCCATCACCGGCGTGGGCGGCGGGACGTTGCGTGACCTGTTGCTCGGCCTGCCGGTCTTCTGGGTGCAGGACTGGCGCTATCTGGCGGTCTGCCTTTTCGCCTCGACGGCCCTGTGGCTGGTTGGACAGCGCGACTGGCGTTTCCGCGCCCTGCTGTGGCTGGATGCCGTGGGTCTTGCGGCCTATGGCGTGATGGGGGCGGCAAAAGCCGAGGCGGCTGGGGCGCCGGCCCTGATCTGCATCGTCATGGGCACGTTGACGGCCTGTTTCGGCGGGGTGGTGCGCGACACCCTGGCGGGTCAGCCGTCGATCCTGCTGCGGCGAGAGATCAACGTCACGGCCGCGATCCTGGCGGCGACGGTCTATATGGTGCTGCGGGGGCCAGGCGTCGGCGTCTGGCCCGCCGCCATCGTCGCGGCGCTGTCGGGCTTCCTACTGCGCGCGGCCGCCTTGCGCTGGGGCTGGACTCTGCCGGGGTTCCCGACCCACGCGCGCCGGGTCTGAGGCAGGACGTCACGAAAACGCTGCACACTGGTCATGGCGATGAGCGGGAATCAGGGGTAGGCTGATCTCACAAGACTAGGGAAGGAGACGTGTCCTCACCTCTGTCGCCTCAAAATCCCCCCGTCCGCGCGGGAGGGCCTGATGCAGGTTCTCCATCGACCGCCCTCCGGCTTCCCCGCCTTGGTGTTGAACGCCGACTTCCGGCCGCTGTCCTACTATCCGTTGTCGCTGTGGCCGTGGGAGGAGGCGGTCAAGGCGGTCTATCAGGACCGCGTGGACGTGGTGTCCCTGTATGACAAGGTCGTCCGCTCGCCGTCGATGGAGATGCAGCTTCCCAGCGTGATTGCGCTGCGCAGCTATGTAGATCAGGACCGCAGCCCCGCCTTCACCCGCTTCAACGTCTTCCTGCGCGACGGCTTCGCCTGTCAGTACTGCGGTCAGTCGGCTGAGTTGACCTTCGACCACGTCATCCCGCGCTCACAGGGCGGACGCACGACCTGGGACAATATCGTCGCGGCCTGCAGCCCCTGCAATCTGGCCAAGGGCGGACGAACGCCGCGCCAGGCCATGATGCCGATCCGCCGCGAACCCTATCGCCCCAACGCCTGGCAGCTTCAGGACGCCGGCCGACGCTTCCCGCCGCATTATCTGCACCAGAGCTGGCTGGACTACCTCTATTGGGACATCGAGCTGGAGCCCTAGGGGCGCAGGACGGCGACGCTCGGGCGGCTGGTTTCGACGCGGCGACGGCGCAGCCGGCGATCCAGACGGTCGATCTCGGCCAGAGTCATGTCCGGATGGCGGCGGAAGGCTTGGCGCAACTGTTCGATTCGTCCCGGCACCCAGGCGGCGGCGACGCCGGCCGCGCCCGCCAGGAAATCGATGACGGAGACGCTGCGGCCGGTCAGGGCCTGAAGCAGTTCCGCCCCGAAGGCGGCGGCGATGACATAGAGGGCCAGGTCGTCGCGGCGCTGGTTCGGCGCGATCAGGAACAGGCCGTTGGCCACGCCATAGAAGGCGATGACGTGGGCGGCCTTGTCGTTCAGGCCGAAGACCTGTTCCAGACCCTGAAAGGGCCCCAGCATCAGGACGGCCATGCCCAAGGCCGCCAGGGCGAAGCCGAGGCGGGCGGCCATGACGATGCGACGGGGCGTGAGCATGAGGCGGGTGTCCGTGACCTTGATCCGCCGTCATCCTGCATCGCTGTCCGCCAAGATGCGGTGAAGCGACGTGCTGAACGCTTTACGAACAGACTATCGCAGGATCGCCCAATCCAGGGCGTGGACCCGGTCGCGTCCCAGGGCGGCTGCCATGGGCGGGGCGGCGAACAGGTCGGCGATGGCGGGATCGCGCACGTTCAACCCGCCGGTGAAGGCGCCGAAGGCCGGCAGGACGATGCGCGATCCGTCGGTGACGAAGCAAGGACGGCGCACGCCGCGTCCATAGGCGGCGACCTTGGCGGCGGGGTGAAGGTGGCCCGCGACCTCTCCACGACGATCGTCGTCGGCGCTCAGCGCCTCCGGTTCGTGGGTCAGACGCAGCGCGCCGAGCATCATGTCGCCGACGACCCGGCCGGGCAGGCGGGACGCCGTGTCCGCATCGCGAGCGAGCGCCTCGCGGTCGTGATTGCCCTCCAGCCACAGCCAGTCGCGCCCCGCCGCCAGCCCGTCCAGCCGCGCCCGGTCGTCGGCCGCCATGCGGGGAATGGCCTTGGTGTCATGGAAGCTGTCGCCCAGCAGCACGACCATGGCCGGGTCCAGTTCGACGATCTCGGCTTCCAGCCTGTCCAGCGTGGCGCGGCTGTCATAGGGCGGCAGAAGCTGGCCGCGCACGGCGAAGGCTGACCCCTTTTCCAGATGCAGGTCCGCGACGATCAGGGCGCCGTGGGTCGGAACCCACATCGCTCCGGAACAGCGCAGCACACAGGCCTCGCCCGCGATCCGCACGCTCAGCGAACCGCATGTCTTGCGGGCCGGGGACAGGGTCTGGCGCAGGGCGGCGTTCATGCGGCCGCTTCTGGCTCGGCGTCATCCATGACTTCGGCGATCAGCAGGTCGGCGCTTTCGTCCAGGATCATTTCGGCGGCGTCCCCGCTGACCCGCTCGCGTCCGATCTGAACCAGAACGGGCACGCAGAAGGGCGAGGCGCGGTTCAGGGGTTGGTGGCGGATGCGTCCCTCGATGCGGGTCAGCATCTGGCCCAGGCGCGCCACGTCCAGCAGGCCGGATGCGGCGTCGGCGCGGGCGGTCTTCAGCAGCAGATGGTCGGGTTGGTGGCGGCGCAGCACGTCGTAGATCAGGTCGGTGGAGAAGGTCACCTGCCGGCCGGTCTTTTCGGCGCCGGGCTGGCGGCGTTCGATCAAGCCCGAGATCAGGGCGCAATTGCGGAAGGACCGCTTCATCATGAAGCTTTCCTCCAGCCAGGCTTCCAGATCGTCGCCCAGCATGTCCGGCTGGAACAGGGCGTCCAGGTCAATTGTGTCCATCGGCTTGATCGACCAGATCGCCAGCGAATAGTCGGTCACGACAAAGCCCAGAGGCCCGACGCCCATCCGGTCCAGCCGCCGGGTCAGCAGCATGCACAGGGTGGTGTGGGCCAGATTGCCCTCGAACGGATAGGCCACCAGGAAATGCCGGCTGCCGCGCGGGAAGGTTTCGACCAGCATGGACTCGGCGTCGGGAATGACCGAGCGGGTCTCTTGCAACTCCAGCCATTCCTGCACGTCGGGCGGCAGGACACGCCAGTGGTCGCGGTCATGGATCATGGTGCGCACCCGGTCGGCCAGCGACGTGGACAGCGGAAACTTCGATCCGCCCCATGACGGAATCTTGGGGTCGCTGTCATTGGCGTGGGTGACCAGGGCGTCGGTCCCGGTGATGCCCTGAAACGCCCAGGTCTGGCCGGCGAACTGGAAGGTGTCGCCGGGCGTCAGCTGTTCGAAATACCACTCCTCGGCCTCGCCCACCTTGCGGCCGCCGATCAGCTGGCGCGAGGCGCCGCCGCGACGGCTGGCGACGCGGACGTTCAGCGTTCCGGCCGAGACGATGGCGCCGACGTTCATGCGGTGGCGCTGGGCGATGTGCTGGTTGCGGACCTTCCAGCGGCCATCCGGCGTGCGCACGATCCGGGCGAACCGGTCGTAGGTGCGCAGCGCATAGCCGCCGGTGGCGACGAAATCGACCACCTCCTCGAACTGCTCCCACGTCAGGGCGCGATAGGGGCCGCAGCCGGTGATCTCGTCATACAAGACCTGCATGTCGAACGGCTCGGAACAGGCGACGCCCATGATGTGCTGGGCCAGGGTGTCGAGCGTGCCGATATGGACCGGCTCCCAGTCGAAGGCGTTGTCGGCGACCGCCTCGCGCGCCGCCTGGCACTCCAGCATCTCGAACCGGCTGGCGGGCACCAGAAGCGCGCGCGACGGCTCGTCCAGCCGGTGGTTGGCGCGGCCGATCCGCTGGACCAGGCGGCTGGAGCCCTTGGGCGCCGCCATCTGGATGACCAGATCCACGTCGCCCCAGTCGATGCCCAGATCCAGCGTCGAGGTGCAGACCACGGCCCTGAGATCGCCGCGCGCCATGGCCGCCTCGATCTTGCGCCGTTGTTCGGCGGCGAGCGAGCCGTGGTGCAGGCCTATGGGCAGGTTCTCGTCGTTGATGGCCCACAGCTGCTGGAACACAAACTCCGACTGCCAGCGGGTGTTGACGAAGATCAGCGCCAGGGTCGAACGCTGGATGGCGGCGTAGACCTCCGGGATGGCGTGCTGGCCCGTGTGGCCGGCCCAGGGCACCTTGCCCTCGGAGATCAGCACGTCGATGACCGCCGGCGCGCCGGGGTCGCCTTTGACGAGGGCCACATCGGCGACGCCGGGCGAGGGACTGAGCCATCCCCGGATCAGATCGGGATCCTCGATGGTCGCGCTCAACCCTACCCGGCGCATTTCGGGTGCGAAGCTCTGCAACCGCCCCAGACCCAGAGACAGCAGGTCCCCGCGCTTGCCGCTCCAGATCGCGTGCACCTCGTCCAGCACCACGCATCTCAGGTCGGCGAAATAGGACCGGGCGCCTTCCCAGGCGCAGAACAGGGCCAGCTGCTCGGGCGTGGTCAGCAGGATATCAGGCGGAAAGTCGCGTTGTCGCTGGCGTTTGGACTGTTTGGTGTCGCCGGTGCGCGTCTCGACATGGATGTTCAGCCCGATCTCGCGGATCGGCGTCATCAGATTGCGCTCGACGTCCGTCGTCAGGGCCTTCAGCGGCGACAGATAAAGCGTATGCACCCCCGACCCCGGCCCGGTCGTCGGCTTCGGTCCGCGCTCGGCCAGGTCGATCAGACTGGGCAGAAACCCCGCCAGCGTCTTGCCCCCGCCAGTCGGCGCGACCAGCAGGGCGTGGCTGCCGGCCTGACCCGCCGCGACCATCTCCAGCTGATGCCGCCGGGGCGACCAGCCGCGCGATGCGAACCAGTCGGCGAACAGGGGCGGAAGCGTTGCGGGAGCGGCGGCGGTCGTCACGAACGGGATATAGCATGTTCCCGTTCCGTTTCAGCCCCAGGCTCGCTATCTATCGGACGTGTCCGACGAATCCGTCCTTTCCGAAATCCGCCTGACCGGCGCCCAGCCGTGGGCGGACTTGCCGCCAGCGCTCGCCACGCCGCCGGGCGCAGGGGCGGTGTGCGACGAGGCGGGGGCCCGGAAGATCGGACGCGGGGCGGCCGAGGGGTTCTTCAGCACCGGCCCGGTGATGGTGGCGCATGCGTCGCTGACGGCGCGCCGGCTGGGGCTGACGCCGCCGCCGCGATCGACTGATCTGATGGATGTGCTGGAGCTTTACGCCTTCGTGCGGCCGGCGCGCTTCTGTGCGCCGTCGCCGACGGGGTTGGCGCTGTCGCTGGGTTCAGCCGAGCCGAAGTCGGCGGAGGAACAGGCGGAGGCCCTGAGAGAGGCGGCGGGACTGCTGCTGCGCGAACTGGCCGATCCGGCCTATGCTGAGCGCGAGGCGGCCTATGTCCTGGCCCTGACGATGCAGCGGGCGGGCTGGGCCTGGGGCGAGCGGGTGGTTCAGGCGCTGGAGGCCGGCGGCGTACGGGCGCGCCAGCATCGCGGGTCGGGGATGGATGTCTGGTCGCGGCTGACCGAATGGGAGGACGAGGCGCCGCGCGGCGAGGCGGGATCGGCGCCGGTCGACAGCGAGAGCGCCCGCATCCGGCTGGAGAAGCTGCTTCAGGCCTCGGGCCTGGACGAAACGCGGCCGACCCAATCGGATTACGCCGCCGAAGCCGCCTTTGCTTTTTCGCCGAGGAATGAAGAGGGGCGGCCCCGCATGCTGCTGGCCGAGGCGGGGACCGGCACGGGCAAGACCCTGGGCTATCTGGCGCCTGCCTCCCTGTGGGCCGAGCGGAACCAGGGAGCTGCGTGGATCTCGACCTATACCCGCGCGCTGCAACGCCAGATCGACCGTGAAAGCCATTCGCTGTGGCCCGATCCGGCCGAGCGCAAGAAGAAGGCGGTGATCCGCAAGGGGCGCGAGAACTATCTGTGCGTCCTTAATCTGCAGGACATGGTGCAGGCGGCCCAGCTGGGGAATGGCGACCTGATCGGCTTGGCGCTGGCCGGGCGTTGGGCCCTGCATACGCGCGACGGCGACATGACGGGCGGGGACTTTCCGGGCTGGCTGCCCGGCCTGTTCGCCATGCCGGCGGCCCATGCGGCGGGGGCGGCCAATCTGGTGGATCGGCGCGGCGAGTGCGTCCACGCCGCCTGCCCGCACTACCGCACCTGCTTCGTCGAAAAGACCATCCGCGCCAGCCGCCGCGCGGACCTGGTCATCGCCAACCACGCCCTCGTTTTGACCCAGGCGGCGTTCGACGGCGCGCGCTCGGCGCGGGGCCAGAAGCAGGATGGTGAGACGGCGGCGCTGAAGCGGATCGTCTTCGATGAGGGCCACCACCTGTTCGACGCCGCCGACAGCGCCTTTTCCGCCTGCTTGTCGGGGCAGGAGGCGGCCGAGCTGCGCCGCTGGATCCGGGGGCCGGAGGGGCGGGGGCGTCGCGGTCGCGGGCTGGAGCTGCGGCTGGGCGACATGGTCAACGACAATGAGGCGGCGATGAAGGCGCTGCAGGACGCCATTCGCGCCTCCGCCGCCCTGCCGGGCGAAGGCGTCTCGGGCCGCGTCGCGCCGGCCTCGGGCGAGGTCAATCCGATCGGCCCGATCGAAGCCTTCCTGGCCGCAGCCTTGGACCAGCTGCGCGCCCGCACGGCGGAGACCAATCCGTACGGCGGGCCCGAGTTCGGCATGGAGTGCGCGCTGAAGCCGGTAACCGATCCGGTCGCCGAAACGGCCCGCGCGGCGGCCCAGGCCCTGGCCGCCATAGAGGCGCCGCTGCTGGCCCTGTCGCGACATTTGGAAGACATCCTCGATGACGAGGCGGCCGAGCTGGACGGGTCGCAGCGGTCGCGCATCGAAGGGGCGCTGCGCGGGCTGGATCGGCGCGCGCGCATGACCTTGCCGGGCTGGCGCTCGATGCTGGCGGCGCTGGAGGATGGGAGCGATCAGCCCGATCCTGATTTCGTCGATTGGCTGTCGGCCGAGACCGCGTTCGGCCGCATCCACGACGTAGCCCTGCGTCGCCACTGGATCGACCCGACCGTTCCGCTGGAGGCAGCCGTGATCGTGCCGTCGCACGGGGTGCTGGTGACCTCCGCCACCCTGTCCGATCCCTTGCAGGAAGACCCGTTCGACCTGGCGCGGATGCGGACCGGCTCGGCGCGTTTGATCGAGCCGCCCCGCACCCTGAAGGTCGAAAGCCCGTTCGACTATGCCGCCAACAGCCGGGTCATCGTCGTCAACGACCTGGTCAAGGACGATCCGCGCCAGACGGCGGCGGCGATGCGCGAACTGTTCCTGGCGGCGGGCGGCGGGGGGCTGGGCCTGTTCACCGCCATTCGCCGATTGAAGGCGGTCTATGAGCGGCTGGGGCCGGACCTGGCGAAGTCGGGCGTGCCGCTCTACGCCCAGCACGTCGATCCGCTGGAGGTCGGGGCGCTGGTGGATATGTTCAGGGTCGAGGAAAATTCCTGCCTGTTGGGCACCGACGCCGTGCGCGACGGGGTGGACGTGCCAGGACGGTCGCTGCGGGTGCTCGCCTTCGACCGCGTGCCTTGGCCTCGGCCGGATTTGCTGCACAAGGCGAGGCGCGAGCGGTTGGGGGGCAAGGGTTATGACGATGCCCTGGCCCGCGCCCGCATCGCCCAGGCGTTCGGCCGGCTGATCCGGCGTGGCGACGACAAGGGGGTCTTCCTGATGCTGGACGCCGCCACCCCCACCCGCCTCTTCGCCAGCCTGCCGCCCGGGACCGAGGTTCAGCGCATGGGCCTGGCCGATGCGGTCGAGCTGACCCGCAGTTTCCTGAACCCCGAGACGACGTAGGATGTCCAAGACCACGCCCGCGACCGTCGCCCTGACCAAGGCCGGCGTCACCTTCGCTCTGTTTCCCTACGACTATGATCCCGAAGCGCCGCGCGTGGGATTGCAGGCCGCCGAGGCGTTGGGCGTGGCGCCCGAGCAGGTGTTCAAGACCCTGATGGTCCTGGTCGATGGCGCTCCGGCCTGCGTCATCGTGCCGTCAGACTGCGAGGTCAGCATGAAGAAGCTGGCGGCGGTGCTGGGGGCTAAGTCGGCCCAGATGATGAAGCCGGCCGACGCCGAACGGCTGACCGGCTACAAGGTCGGCGGGGTCAGCCCGTTCGGCCAGCGAAAGGCCGTGCCGACCGCGATGGACGAAACCGCGATCCTGTTCGATCAGGTCCTGATCAACGGCGGTCAGCGGGGGCTTCTGCTGGGCCTGGCGCCGGAGGATGCGCGGCGGGCGGCGAAGGCGGTGCTGGCCGACCTGACCGCCTAGAAGGGCGGGGTGCGGCGCGCTATAGGTCCGGCATGACCGACGCCTCGACGACCAAGCGACACAGCCGCAACGGCCTGTATGCGCCCTTCATCCTGGCGCTGATCACGCTGGCGGCCTGGACCGGATGGTGGATCTTCCTGACGCGCCAGATCAATACGCGGCTGGAGGCCCAGGTCCAGACCCTGCGTCAGGACGGCTGGGATATCCGCTTCGCCGACAAATCCATCAACGGCTGGCCGTTTCGCACCCATGTGGCGTTGACGAACCTGATCGTTCAGGCGCCGTCGGGCCATGCGATCAAGGCGACCAAACTGACCGCAGAGGCCAACGCCTATCAGCCGACCAAATGGGTCGTGGTGGCTCCGCAAGGCCTGATGCTGACCCGCGCCGGCAAGGGTGAGGTCGCGGTCAAGGGCGACGCCATCCGCATGAGCGCCAGCGGCATCGATCAGCGCTGGCCCAACCTGGCGCTGGAGATGGTCAATCCGGTCTTCACGGCTCAGACCGGCGCCGAACCCTTCCCCATCGCCCGCGCCGCGCGGATCGAATTCTATGCTCGGCCGCATCTGGAGGGCTCGACCGCGCCGACCGACGACGTCGATGTCATGTTTCGTCTGGTGGACGGGCAGGGGAGGGCGGACGGCCCCGTCGAAGGCTTCGCCCAGGACGGCCGCCTGACGACCCAGCTGGAGGCCGAGATCGGCCAGGCGAGCCTGCTGAAGACCGGCGGCGATGCGGCGGGTGTCTTCTCCGCCTGGACAAAGGCGGGCGGGACGTTCCGCAATGTGCGCGGCGATCTGCAGGCGGGCGACAGCCGTGCGACCCTCTCCAGCGACGTGTTGAGAGCCGATGCGAACGGCCGGCTGACCGGTCAGGTCCAGCTTCAGGCGCAAAAGCCTCTGCCCGCCCTGGCCGGCCTGATGGCGACGCGTCAGGGGCCGGTCAACCGGATCGGCGCGGCCGGGGCCGCCGCAGCAGCGGGCGCGGCCGAGGCGACCGGACAGGAGCAGCTGCCGCTGACGCTGGTCTTCCGCGACGGCCGCACCTGGCTCGGCCCCTTCCCGCTGGCCCCGGCGCCCAAGCTGTTCTGATGGCGCTGCTGGACGAACCCGAAGCCGACGACGCCCTGCTGGCGCTGGATCGCGCCTTGGTCGAGGCGGTGCGGGCGCGGGTCGCCGCCGGTCCGCGCGACCGGGCCGACGCTTCGGCCATCGCCCTGCGTCAACTGCTGGACGGCGCCTCGGCCGATGAGGCTGCGGCGGTCAAGGCGGTGTGGGGCCGGATCGAGGTGGCGACCGGACCCGCGCTGGTCGCCTGCGGCGGCGTGGCCCAGGCCCTGGCCACGGACCGCTATGGCCTGCGGTCGCGGCCCCTGTCCGCCGACGAGGCGTTGAAGGCGGCCGAGGCGGGCTCGCGCGCCGTGATCGACCTTTCGCCCGACCGGCCGTGGTGGGGCCGCCTGCTGGCGCGGCCCGAACTAAAGATCGTCGCCGCCCTGCCGGACGACCGGCGCGGAAGGCCACAGGCCTTCGTCGTGTCCAAAGACATGTCCGGCCCCACGGGCGACGACCGCAGCTTCTGGGTCACCGACAGCGGCTGGTCCGAGACCAAGATCGTGGACGCCCTGGGCGACGCGGGACTGGTCGCCGATCCGCTGGCGGCGGCGGGCGGGTTGAAGCTGTTCATGCTGACGGGCTATGTGCAGGTCGACGACGGGCGGCTGAAGAGCGCGCCCGGACGAATGAGCGGCGTGATCGGCGCCGCCCCCATCTTCTGAGATCAAGGCTTTCCATGACCGACGCGACCGCGCCACACGGCCCTGCCCCCAAGCCCGGCATCCTCGACATCGCCCCCTATGTCGGCGGCAAGTCGTCCATCGCCGGCGTCGCCGAGCCGATGAAGCTGTCCTCCAACGAGAACATGCTGGGCGCGGGCGAAAAGGCGCGTGCGGCCTATGAGGCGGCGGTCAAGAATATCCACATCTATCCCGACGGCCGGGCGACCAAGCTGCGGAACGCGGTGTCGGAACTGCACGGGTTGGAGCCCGAGCGGCTGATCTTCGGCAACGGCTCGGACGAGGTCTTCGCCCTGTTGAACCAGACCTATCTGACGGCGGGCGACAACATTGTCTGCGGCCAGTACGGCTTTCTCGCCTACCGCATCAGCGCTTTGGGTTGCGAAGCCCAGGTCAAGCTGGCGCCCGAGCCGAACTTCAAGGCCGAGGTCGATGCGCTCCTGGCCAAGGTCGATGCCCGCACCAAGATCGTCTATGTCTCCAATCCGTCCAACCCGACCGGCAGCTACAATACGGGCGAGGAAATTCGTCGCCTGCACGCCGCCCTGCCGGCCCACATCATCCTGGTCGTGGACGAGGCCTATGCGGAATATGTGACCGAGGCCGACTGGGAAACCGCCTTCCCGCTGGCCAAGGACGCCGAGAACATCGTCGTCACCCGCACCTTCTCCAAGATCCACGGCCTGGGCGGTTTGCGCATCGGTTTCGGCTATGCGCCGCTGAAGGTCGCCGAGGCCATCGACCGCATCCGCCTGCCGTTCAACGTCTCTGTGCCGGGGCTTGAGGCCGCGACGGCCGCGCTGTCGGATGAGGCGCACCAGACGGCGTCGCGCGATCTGATCTCGAACTGGAAGCCGCGCCTGACCCAGGCCCTGCGCGGCTTTGGGCTGAACGTCCTGCCCAGCGCCGGCAACTTCGTGCTGGTGCTGTTCGATAGCGCCGACCGCGCCGCCGCCGCCAACGACTATCTGAACACCAAGGGCATCATCGTGCGCCCGGTCGGCGGCTACGGCCTGCCGCAGGCCCTGCGCATCACCATCGGCACCGAAGACCAGAACCGCGCCGTGATCGACGCGCTGAGCGAGTTTGCGGCCACCTGATCAACAGGCAAGAAGCGGCGGCCGCATTCGCAGCCGCCGCCCTGCTATCAGCCGCCGAAGCGACGGGCGATGAAGACGCCGGTGCGCACGGCGTCGTCGCTTTGCGACAGGGGGCTGTCGGCCACGTCGCCGAGGCGGCGTTCGTAGTTGAGCAAGGCCCCGGCGCCCCATTTGTCGCCGACCGGGACCAGCAGGACCAGGCTGGCGCCCGCACCCTGAAGCCCGCCGCCGGGGGAATAGGCGCTGATGCCGTTGGCGGCCGCCTCGGCGGTGCTGACGCCATAGTAGGCGTCGGCCAGTTTGGAATCGCCGCCACGCACATAGACCGAGGCGTTCAGCAGGCCGACGGGCGTCACGCGCTGATGGCCGACGGAGGCATAGTATTCCGTGCCCTCGCTGACGTCGGACACGTCGCGGCTGATCCGGCCGCCGACCACCACATTGCCGGGCAGACGCTTGTAGGCGTAGGCGGCCAGGTCGGCGCCGAAGCCCGGACGATCCAGCGTCAGGCCTTCGATGTCATCGGCGGAGAAGCGCGGGCGCAGTTGCAGGCCGGCGCGGAAGTCGTCGGTCTTGATCGCGTTCCAGCCCAGGCCGTCGATCGGGTTCAGATAGACCAGGTCGCGATAGTTGGCCGAGACCCACGGGGCGACCGTCGTCTTGGAACCCGTGTCACCGTTGGAGTCGTTGCGATAAAGGACGCCCGCGCCGAGATCGACGGTCCAGTTCTGGGGGGCGGGCCTGATCTGCTCATACGGTTGCGACTGGGCCAGGGCGGAGCCGGCGACAGCGGCGAAGGCGACGGTGAGCAGAAGGGGGCGAAGCATCGGGCGTTTCCATGAATGGCGCCCGAGCGGGGAGGTCAGGCCGGTTCAGAATGCGCAAGCTGGGCCTTTGGCTCCAGCAGCGCCAATGACGCCGTCTCTATGCGACTTTCCAGCAACGCCATCATCGCGCCGCGCTTCAGCTGGGCCGGAATCGGCTCAAGGAATTCGAAAACGACCGTGCCGGGATACCGGCGGAAACCATGAGCCGGCCAGTGGACGCCGGAGTTGGTGGCGACGGGCCAGCAGGGGCCTTCCAGATCGCGATAGATGGCGGCGACGCCGGGCTTGTAGTCGCCAGGCACGCCCGGATCGTTGCGCGTGCCCTCGGGGAAGATGACGATCTGGCGGCCTTCGGACAGGCGATCGCGCGCCTGTCGCGTCATGTCCTTCAGCGCCTTGGCGTGGCCCGCGCGATCCACGGCGATCATCTTGGCCTTCCAGGCGAACCAGCCGAAGAAGGGCAGGGGCATCAGCTCCTTCTTCATCACGAAACAGGCGTCGGGCAGGACGGCCAGCAGGGCCACGATGTCCAGCATCCCCTGGTGTTTGGACGCGATTAGGGCGGCGCCGGACGGGGCGTGCTCCAGACCGCGCACCTCGACCTTGACCCCCGCGATCCAGCGCAGGCCGAACAGGACGATCTTCGCCCACAGCTTGCACACGCCCTGCACATAGCGGTGCGGCAGCAGCAGGACCGGCGACAGGCCGATGGCGATGATCGGCATCGACAAATAGAGCCAGGCGGTGAAAATCAGGGAACGCAGGGTGTTCACTTAGGACGCGGCCTTTTCGTCAGGGGCGGTTTCGCTCTCGGCCTGTACGGCGGCGGGCCGGTCGCGGGTGATGCGGCGCACGCCCTCACGGCCCAGGACGGCGAGGTATTTCATATATTCCAGCGTCATCCGACGCGCGGTCACCGCCGCCCGCCACCAGCGCGCATTGTCCAGCGACGGGGTGGAGATGACGTAGGGCGTCAGTTTCACGCCCGGCAGCTGGCCCCGGATTTCGACCAGCGATCGCGGCATATGATAATCTGAGGTCACGACGATCAGGCTGCGATAACCCTTGGCGCGGCTCCAGGCGGCGATCTCCTGGGCGTTGCCGACGGTGTCCTCGGCCTCGAAACCAAGATCGACGCAGCAGTTGAACAGGCGGCTGGAGCCGGGGGTCAGCTCGCGCAGCTCCTGACGGCGCACCTCGCGATTGACGCCGGAGATCAGCACCCGTTCGCCCTTGCCCTGTTCCAACAGGCGGATGGCGGTGTTGACCCGCTCGGACGACGGACCGGTCAGGGCCACGATGGCGTCAGCGCGGGCAGGGTCGTCGGCCGGCGTCAGTTCGCGCACCCGGTGGGCGAATGCGAACAGGCCGACCAGCCAGATCAGACCGGCGATGAAGATGACGCTCAACAGTCTCATGCGCCCCCTCCCTCTGTCGGCCGTCCTGAAGCCAGCATTCGCATGGCGGCGAATCTCGCCGCGAGAACCGCAACCGTAGCCGCCAGCAGCGGGCAAGGCGAGAGCAACGCCAGGTCGCTCCAGCTGATGGGCAGGGCCGCCGTCAGGCCGCCCGATCCGCCGATGAACCGCAGGAGGATCAGAAGGACCGCCGCCAGCCCGGCGCCGATCGCGCCCGCGCCGGCCGCCATCAGGCCGAACCGCCGCTGGAACAGCCAGGCGATGGTCCCGTCGGTCGCGCCGTTCAGGCTCAGGGTCTCGATCACGCCTTGACCCGCCGCCAACCCCGCCCGGGTCGCATAGGCGATGGTGGCGGCCGCAGCGAAGGCGACGGCCAGGAAGGCGGCGCCGGCCAGGGCCGTGATCAGGCCGGCGGACCGCTCGACCTCGCCGCGCCACAGGCTGTGATCGTCCACCGTAGCGTCCAGCCCGGCCTCTGCCAGGGCGCGGCTCAGGGTGACGGCGCTGGCGGGGGCGTCGCGGTTCAACCGCACGGTCACCAGATGAGGCAGGGGCAGATCGGGCAGGACTGCGTCGCCGAGCCAGGGGCGCAGCAGGTCCTCGGCCGCCTTGCGGCTCAGGGCGGCGGCCTCCTCCACCCCATCGACGCCCGATAGGGTCTCGGCCGCGCGGGCGGCAGCGGTGTCGCCGGTTTCGCCGACGCGGGGGCGGACCTGCACGGTGGCCTCCGCGCCCAGCTGTCGGGCCCAGCCGTGCGCGGCGCGGTCGGCGGCGGAGGCGGCGACGGCGGCGAGGCAGGCTAAAAAGCACAGGACGGCGATGACGGTCATCAGCCACGGCTCGCCGGCCGCGGCGGGCGGCAGCAGGCCAGGCCGGCGGCTGGAGAGGCTGAAGTCGGACAGGCGGATCATGCGGCGGCCCGCGAGGGTTCGCTGAGCCGTCCGGCCTCCAGCCTCAAGACGCGCGCGCCCGACCGCTGGGCCAAGGCCTCGTCATGGCTGGCGATCAGGACGGTGGCGCCCAGTTTGTTCAGCGACTGGAACAGACGCAGCAGCTTGTCGGCCATGACGGCGTCCACGCTGCCGGTCGGTTCGTCAGCAACAATCAGGCCGGGGCGGGTGATGACGGCGCGGGCGATGGCCAACCGCTGCTTCTCACCGCCGGACAGGGCGGGGGGACGGGCTTCCATCCGGCGACCCAGGCCCACCCATTTCAGCATCTCGCGCACGTCTTCGGCGTACTCGGCCTCGGATCCGCCCGCGAGGCGCAGGGGCAGGGCGACGTTGTCGAAGGCCGGCAGATGATCCAGCAGGCGGAAGTCCTGGAACATCACGCCCATCCGCCGCCGAAAGGCCGGGATGTCGCGACGATCGATGCGCGTGACATCCGATCCGAACAGGCGGAGGGTTCCCGTTCGGGGTTGGTCCGCCAGCGTCAGCAGACGCAGCAGCGAAGACTTTCCGGCCCCGGACGGCCCGGTAAGAAAGTGGAAAGAGCCGCGCGGCAAAATGAGGTTAACGTCCCGCAGCACGTCGGGCGCGCCGACATAGCCGAAGCCGACGCCAGACAGGCGAACGGTCTCGGTCATAGCGGCGGGTTCGGCGGGTGAGGACGGCATGGTATGTGTTTCAGGAACAGGGCGCGGCGTCGCGCCTTACGGGAGGGGGCGACAGCCTCGCAGTCAGCCACATGATACTGACCTGCCCCGCCTGCGCCACCAGCTATTTCATTCGTGACGAAGCCATAGGCTCCGAAGGCCGCAAGGTGCGCTGCCAATCGTGCGGCGAAGTCTGGCGCGCGACACCCGACGAGCCGCTGGAACTGACCTTGACGCCCGACCCGGCGGTCGCCGCCGCCACGCCTGCAACCCCGCCCGAACCCGATCCGGCGCCGACCGCCTCCAGCCTGGCCGAAACGCCGGCACCGGAGCTGCCCCGGGCGTTCCGCGCCCGCGCCGATCGCCAAAAGAAGCTGCGTCGCGCCGCCACCCAGGGCGTGATCTGGGCGGGTCTGGCCAGCGTCTTCATCGGCCTGATCGTTTCGGCATTCCTGTTCCGCGTCGAGATCGTCCAGGCCTTCCCTCGGGCGGCTTCGGCCTACAAATTCTTCGGCGCGCCGGTCAATCCGGTCGGGCTGGATTTCGAGGCCCTGACGGCCAAGGCTGCGCCGAACCATCCCGGCATGGTCGTGGTGTCCGGCGCCATCCGCAATGTGCGGGACGTCGAGATCGTCTCGCCGCCGATTCGCGTGGCCCTGCTGGACGCCGCCGGCGCCGAGGTCGGGTTCAAGATCGTAAAGATCGACGCGGCGCCGGTCCTACCGGGCAAGGTCCAGGGCTTCGCCGCCCTGATCCCCGATCCGGGCGGCCACGGGGCCGGGATCGGCGTCGACTTCACGCCGGCCAGCCCTTCGCCTGCCAAACCCCCAGTTGAACACGGCGGACATGAGGCGAAGGCCGCGCCCGCGCATGCAGTGCAGCCTGCCGCCGAAACCTCGCAGGGGCTGCGCTCGGCGACGGCGCCCGGCGCCGAGGCGCCGAACACGGCCGCGCCGATCGACGCGCGACCGGTCGGGGCTGTGGACAAGGGGCATGGTGAGGCGGTATCGGCCTCGCATCATGGCTGATCCCTCCCCGACGCCGACCGTTCTTCTGTCCGAGGCCGAGGTGGCGCGCATCGTCGCCGACCTGGCCCAGCGCATCGCGCCCGTCATCGACGACGATACGGTCGCCGCCGTGCTGCTGACCGGCGGCCTGTGGTTCGCCGCCGACCTGACCCGCGCCCTGTCGCGCGTCGGCCGCAACGTCCGTTTCGACGCCCTGTGGCTGGCCTCCTACGGCGACGAGCAGACCAGCCGGGGCCGGATCGACGTCTATGCGCCGTTCCAGCGCCCGATCGCGGGCCGCCGCGTCCTTATACTGGACGACGTGTTCGACACCGGCCTGTCGCTGGCCGAGGCCGTGCGCATCGCCAAGGACGCCGGCGCGTCCGAAGTCCTGACCTGCGTCTTCGCCAGGAAGCCCTGGCCCAAGCCCCGCGCGCCCGAGCCGGACTTCGTCGGCTGGGAGGCGCCGAACCGCTTTCTGGTCGGCTATGGCCTGGACCACGCCGGGACGCTGAGGGGCCTGCCGGACATCTGCGCCCTGGACTGAGTTCAAGGCGCGGCGACAGCGGGGATAATCCGTCCGGGGCTGAATTTCCGCCCGGTTCGGCGTTGACTCTCCGACACCCTTCCGTATATGTCGCCGCTCTTCGCCGCCGGGGCCCTCTCCGGGGGCGTATCTTTTTTTGCGTTTGCGCTGAGGCTTCAACATGTACGCGGTGATCAAGACCGGCGGCAAGCAGTACCGGGTCCAACCGGGCGACACCATCGTCGTCGAAAAGCTCGACGGCGACGCCGGCGCTGAGCTGAAGTTCGACAGCGTCCTGATGCTGGGCGGCGACAAGGGCGTGACCCTGGGCGCTCCCCTGATCGACGGCGCCTTCGTCGGCGCGACCCTGGTCGAGACCCGAAAGGGTGAGAAGATCAAGATCTTCAAGAAGACCCGTCGCCAGGGCTATCGCCGCACGAACGGCCATCGCCAGATGGAATCGGTCCTGCGCATCACCGGCATCGAAGGCGCCGGCGAGACCGCCAAGTGGGACGGCAAGGTCGATCTGACCACCAAGGCCGAGATCAACCTGCGCGCTCGCAACCTGGCCGCTCGTGACGCCACCTCCTCGCTGGGTTCGACCGAGACGGTCGTGACCGACGTGGACGGCGCCGAGGTCAAGGGCGTCGTGGTCGAGAGCTCGGCTCCCGCCAAGAAGGCCGCGGCCAAGAAGAAGGCCGCGGCCAAGGCTGAAGCCGCCGGCGACGAAGCCTAAGACATTCACCGGCGCCTCGGCGCCAGACCTAAGTTACGGACGCGCTCAAGTAGGCCGAAAGGCCGGTAGCGCACCAAGAAAGTAAGGAGCGGCAAGATGGCTCACAAGAAATCCGGTGGTTCGTCGCGTAACGGTCGCGACTCCGAGTCGAAGCGCCTTGGCGTGAAGAAGTATGGCGGCGAGCGCGTGCTTGCCGGCAACATCATCGTGCGCCAACGCGGCACCACCTTCCACGCCGGTGAGAACATGGGCATGGGCCGCGACCACACTCTGTTCGCCCTGACGAACGGCGCTGTGAAATTCACCACCAAACGTGGCGGCCGTTGTTACGTGTCGATCCTCGCGGCCAATGACGACGCCGCTCAGGCGATGGCCGCCGAGTAACGCAGTCTGGACCTTCCCGGATCGCGTTGCTCCTGCCAGCAGCCGATCCGGACCAGGGATGATAATCCGCGGGGAGTCTGGATCACCAGGCTCCCCGTTTGCGTTTCCCCGCCTCGAAGACCGTCCGAGCCCTTCAAGGAGATGGTCGACAATCCGAGGCAACGCCCATGTGCGTCATCGAAACCTCTCCTGTCGTCGAGACCCGGCGCCTGATCCTGCGCGCGCCCGCGCCCCAGGATGCGCCGCGCATCGCCGCCCTGGCCAACGACCTGGACATCGCGCGTATGACCAAGCGGATGCCGCATCCGTTTCAGATGCGCGACGCCGACGACTTCGTGCTGCAGGTGGCTTCACAGGATCCCAGGCGAGCCAACACCTTCGTCATCGATCATGAGGACGTGGGGCCCATTGGTGTCATCGGCCTGTTCGAGGGCGAGGATCGGGTGCCGGAAACCGGCTATTGGATCGGGCGTGAATACTGGGGTCGGGGCTTCGCCACCGAGGCGCTGGACGCCGCCCTGGTCTGGGCCAGCCGAAAGTGGAAGCGCCGGGCGCTGGTCGCTGGCCATTTCGCCGACAATCCGGCCTCTGGCCGCGTGCTGGAAAAGGCGGGCTTCCTCTACACCGGCGAGACGCGCCGGGCGTGGAGCCGGGCGCGTCGGGCCGAGGCCGATACGCGCATGATGGTGTGGCTGGCCTGACGGCCAGCCTGCAATGTCAGCCGCCCGCCAAGGCGGGGCCATAGACGGCGGCGAGGGCGACGGCGCCCACCACCAGCATGGCGCCCGCGCCGGCGATGAAGGTGGCGATCGTCTTGGACCGGCGACGCCGCATGCCGCCCGCCTTGTATTGGCGGATGATGACCGACGGCCCTCGCGTAAAGGCCTCGGATCCTATGATATTGTGTTGGGACAAGAAAAAAGCTCCCCGAACTCTCGCACAGAAGCAGCGATCAGTCCGGGGCGCTCGTGGTCAGAAGATGGCGATCCGCGTTACCGGGGTCGCATCTTCGTGAGAAAGGGGCGCGCGGGTCACAGGGTGACGGAGACGACCCGGCCGCCGCGCGTCTGCACCGACTGCATCAGCACTAGGGGCGCATCGCCCGAGGTGACCGGCACGATCAGGAACCAGCCGCCATCGGGTAGGCCGTCGAAGCGGAAGCGGCTATTCTCGCAGCGCGTGTCGCGGACATAGGTGCGATAGTCGGCGTTGGCGTCGGCGACGGTGCGGGCGCGGACGACGGCGGCGGGCACGGCCGCGCGCTGGGTCGAGCCGTACAGGGTGCGAAAGCGCGCGCGGGTGTAGGGGGTGTCCGGCGTCAGACCGACATTGCCGACGCAATCGAAGGCCTTGCCGTCGCGGGCGAAGGCGATCTGGCCCTGAATGCTGTTGCGGCCCGGCATCTGGGACCAGCCGAAGTCGCGCTCGTTGAAGGCGGCCGGGGCGGCATAGGGCAGACCGCCGCCGGTCGTGGGCGCACAGGCCGAAAGGGCGGCGGCGCCGAGCGCCAGGGCGAGGCCGGTCGCGGCGAGGGGACGGTTCGACATAGGGCTTCCTCCGGTGTTCGTTGCGGTCGCGCGGACGACCGAGGCCCACTATCGCACGACAGGCCGGGCGACTTCCACGCTCAAGATTCCCCCTCTGGACCCGGACCCGACAACGCGCGAAACAGGCCCGACAACGCGCCCATTCGTCGAGGCGCGACAGCTCGGAAACGCCCCGCATGACCGTCACCTTCGCCGATATCCAAGCCGCGCGCACCCGGATCGCGGGCGCGGTTGACCGCACCCCGACCCGCTATTCCAGAAAGCTGTCGCAGCTGACGGGGGCCGAGGTCTGGGTGAAGTTCGACAATCTGCAATTCACCGGCAGCTTCAAGGAGCGCGGGGCCCTGAACCGGCTGCTGATGCTGAGTCCCGAGGAGATGAAGCGCGGCGTGGTGGCCGCCAGCGCCGGCAACCATGCCCAGGCCCTGGCCTATCACGGCGGACGGCTTGGCGTGCCGGTGACCATCGTGATGCCCGAGGGCACGCCCTTCGCCAAGATCAACGGCACCCGCTCGCACGGCGCGACCGTGGTGATCGAGGGGCTGGACTTCACCGGTTCGACCGAGGCGGCCAAACGGCTGGAGGCCGACAAGGGCTATGTCTTCGTCTCGGCCTTCGACGACGAAGGCATCGTGGCGGGCCAAGGCGTCTGCGCGATCGAGCTTCTGGAGGACGCGCCCGAGGTCGAGGCCTTGATCATCCCCATCGGCGGCGGCGGGCTGATCGCGGGCTGCGCCATCGCGGCCAAGGCGATGAAGCCGGATATCAAGGTCTTCGGCGTCGAGGCCGCCCGCTACCCGTCCTTCACCGCCAAGCGGGCGGGCCAGCCGCCGGTCTGTACCGGCCAGACCATCGCCGAGGGCATCGCCATCAAGGCGGTTGGCGACATTCCCTTCGCCTTGGCCGACCCGTTGGTGGACGAGGTCTTCGTCTGCGAGGAAGCCGACTTCGAACGGGCCGTCGCCACCTATGTCACCTATGAGAAGACGGTGTCCGAGGGCGCCGGCGCGGGCGGTCTGGCGGCGCTTCTGGCCTATCCCGACCGGTTCAAGGGGATGAAGGTCGGGCTGGAGCTGTGCGGCGGCAACATCGATGCGCGGATGCTGGCGGTCGTCTTGAACCGCGAAATGGTCCGTGAGCGGCGATTGATCGTCTATCGCATCCTGGGCGACGACCGGCCGGGCATGTTGTCGGCCATGGCGGCGGTGATCGGCGGCCTGGGCGGCAACATCATCGACGTGGTCCACAACCGTCTGGCGCTGGACGTGCCGGCCAAAGGCGCCGAGTTCGACATCATGGTCGAAACGCGCGATAGCGCCCACGCCGACGAGATCGGCGAGGCCTTGAAGGAACGCGGCTATGAACTTCGGATGGGGTAAGGCGGCAATCGTCGCGGCCTTCTTGCTGTCGGGCTGCGGCCAAGCCGCGCCGGTCGATCCGAACGCGGGCAAGGCCGAGGCGGCCGCCTTCATGGCCAAGAACGCCAAGGAGGAGGGCGTTCAGACCCTGCCCAGCGGCCTGCAATACAAGGTGGTGCAGGCGGGACCGGCCGGCGGCGTCAGCCCGGACCGCAACGACCTGGTCAAGGTCGATTACGAGGGCAAGCTGGTCGACAATAGCGTGTTCGACAGCTCGTTCGCGCGGGGCGCGCCGGCGGTGTTCACGCCCGAGGAGGTCGTCAAGGGCTGGACCGAGGCGCTGCAGAAGATGCGCGTCGGCGACGAATGGCTGCTCTATGTTCCGCCCGAGTTGGGTTATGGCGAGCAGGGCAATCCCAAGATCCCCGCCAACTCGGTGCTGATCTTTCGCCTGAAACTGCTCGACGTGGCCAAGGTGCCTGGCGGCGGATCGGGCGACGGCACGGCCATGGGGTGACCCTCACGCAATCCGCCTCTCGCTGCGAAGCGGGACGGAGACTTCAAGCGCTCCGCCATTCGGTCATGACTGCGGGGTCGGTCTCGGTCGTCGCCTTGGCCAGGGTCGCGAACGCGTCGGCCGGCATCAACTGCGACAGGGCCCAGACGGCGGCGCCGCGCACCAGGGGCGAGGGGTCGGCCAGCAGGGCTTTCGTCGGGGCGATCAGGGAGGCGTCGTCCGAGTTGCCGACGGCGTAGAGGACGTTTCTGAGGAAGCGGTCGCGGCCGATCCGCTTGACCGGGCTCTTGGTGAACAGGGCGCGGAAGGCGGCGTCGTCCAGCGCCAGCAGGTCATGCAGGCGCGGGCTTTCAAAGGCCGGGCGGGGCGCCAGACGGATTTCGCGCGCTTCCTGGGCGAACTTGTTCCACGGGCAGACCGCCAGACAGTCGTCGCAGCCATAGATGCGCGATCCGGTCAGGGTGCGGAACTCGACCGGCCAAGGGCCCGCGAACTCGATGGTCAGGTAGGACAGGCAGCGCCGGGCGTCGAGCTGGAACGGGGCGGGGAAGGCGTTCGTCGGGCAGGCGTCGAGACAGGCGGTGCAGCGGCCGCAGTGTTCGGTCTCGGCCGTGTCCGGCGCGATCTCGGCGGCGGTCAGGATGGTCCCAAGGAACAGCCAATTGCCGTGGGTGCGGCTGAGCAGATTGGTGTGCTTGCCCTGCCAACCCAGGCCGGCGCGCTGGGCCAACGGCTTTTCCATCAGGGGGGCGGTGTCGACGAAGACCTTGATGTCCGCGCCGTTGCGGGCGGCGATCTGGCCGGCCAGCTGTTTCAGGCGGCCTTTGATAACCTCGTGATAGTCGTCGCCGCGCGCATAGACCGAGATGTAGCCGGCCGAACGGTCAGCCAGCTGATCCAGCGGGTTCTGCTCAGGGCCGTAGTTCATGCCCAGGACGATGGCGGTCCTGGCCTCGCCCCACATGGCGGTCGGATGCTGGCGGCGATCCAGCGTCGTCTCCATCCATTCCATGGCGCCATGCCGGCCCTCGTCCACGAAACGCCGCAGCCGCTCGCCCGCCGGCCAGGCGTCGGCCGCCGAGGCGAACCGGCAGACATCGAAGCCCAGCTCGGCCGCGCGCTGGCGGATGAAGGTTTTCAGGCGGTCGGACACGGGGCGGGGGATAGCACGTATTTTCTTCACCGCTCGACGCAAAGGGGACAAGCTTCTCCCTCCCCGTCCGGGGAGGGTCGTCGCGCAGCGACGGGGTGGGGGCGGCCCGGCTGGGCCGCACGTGCTTGAAATGGAGACAGATCGTGGGACGTCGCCTTGCCGCCCCCATCCGACCTCGCTTCGTTCGGTCACCCTCCCCGGACGGGGAGGGGAAAAGATTTGCGCTATCGCCTCAGAAATCCAGATCCGCGTACCAGGCCGATGGCGGCACGCCGACGAAGCGGTCGGCGAGCAGGGGGCGGAAGCAGGGGCGGGACTTGAGCTTGGAGTACCAGGTCTTCAGTCCGGGCCAGGTCTTCCACTGGATCTCGCCGAAATAGTCCAGCACCGACAGGTGGGCGGCGGCGATCAGGTCGGCCTGTGACAGGCGGCGGCCGGCCAGCCAGTCGCGCGCGGCTATGAGGTTTTCCAGCATGGCGAGGTGGGATTTCAGGGCGTCGCGCCCGTCGCGCAGGGCGCGGGCTTCGGGCGGACCCAGCTTGAGCAGCGGTTTTTCCATCCGCTCGTGCAGCAGCACGGCGTCGACCTCGTCCATGAAGCGGCGCTCGAACCAGCCGGTCAGGCGACGCGCCTCGGCCCGTTCGGCGAGGTCGGCGGGCAGCAGCAGCGGCCCCTTCTGCTGATCCTCGATCCAGCCCAGGATGGCAGGCAGTTCGCACAGCACCAGCGGACGACCGCGATCCATCGTCTGGATCACCGGCGGCAGGCCGGACGGATTGAAGTCGTTGACCGGGCAATCGTCCTCCCACGGACGAACCGGCGTGTCGGTCCATTCGATCCGCGCCTCTCCCAGCGCCAGTCGCGCGGCGCGCGAGGCGGGCTGGAAGGCGAAGTGGAAGAGAACGCAAGGGTCGGCCATCTAAGGGTGATGCGCCCGGACCCGTTAAATCGGCGTTTACCGCATCAGGACCACGGCCCCTTGGGTGCGGGACCGGTCGGCGCGGGGGCGGCTTGCGGCTCGGCGGGAGCCGCAGCCGGGATCGCGGGCTGCGGACGGGCGTGGCCGCGCGGGTCGGCGTGGATCAGGATGTCGGCGGCGGGATACTGGGCCATCACCCGGTTCTCGGCGGCGACGACAATGGCGTGGGCTGCGTCCAGCGTCTGGTGCGCGTCCAGGTCGACATGCATCTGGACCATCATCACCTGACCGGACATGCGAGTGCGCAGCTGGTGCACGCCGAAGACCTGGGGATCGGCCAGGACGGCCTTGGTGATGGCGGCGCGGTCGGCCTCGGGCACGGCGCGGTCCAGCAAGTGATCGGCGGCGGCCTTCAACATGCCGGTCGCGCCCCAGAACAGCCAGACGGCGACGACGATGCCGGCGGCCGCATCCAGTCCCGGCGCGCCCAGGAAGGCGCCCGAAATCACGCCGATCAGCACCACGACGTTGGCGGCGAGGTCCGCCGCATAGTGGGCGCGGTCGCCGGCGACGGCGACGGAGCCGGTCTTCTTCAAGGCCTGGGTCTGCATCCACACCAGCCAGGCCGTGATGACGATGGTGGCGACCACGATCCCGCTGGCCCACCCGCCGGCGGTTACGGGACGGGGGTCGAAGATGCGCTGAACCCCCTCCCAGGCGATGAAGATGGCCGAGGCGAAAACCAGCCCGGCCTGGACCAATGCCGACAGGGCCTCGCCCTTGCCATGGCCATAGCGATGGTCCTCGTCAGCCGGCGCGGCGGCCCAGCGCACGGCGAAGAAGGTGGTCAGGGACGCCGCCAGATCCAGAACAGAATCCGCCAGGGTCGCCAGGATGGAGACCGATCCTGAGGCGCCCAGCGCAAAGGCCTTCATCGCGATCAGCACCACCGCGACCCCGACCGACAGTCGGGTGATGCGGCGCGTGGCCAGATGGGCGTCGTCAAGCGAGGCGGGAGCGGGGGCGGGCGTCGTCATTGTCGGCTTCTTCTCGCGCAATCGTGGCTGAAAGCCAACCGCTGGCCCAAACGGGTCGTTCCGTCAGAAACGATCATGCTCTAGGGGGAAGGCATCCGGGCGCGGCGCGTTCCGGGCGCATTGGTTTTCGAGGGTCTCATGTCGGACTGGCTTGCCGCCATTATTCTGGGTCTGGTCGAGGGGCTGACCGAGTTCATTCCGGTCTCGTCGACCGGCCATATGCTGCTGCTGGGCCACTTCATGGGCTTCGAAAGCGCGGGCAAGACCTTCGAGATCGTGATCCAGCTGGGCGCATTGCTGGCCATCGTCAGCGTTTATTTCAAAAAGCTGTGGATCCTGGCGACGCGCTGGCCCTTCGACGCCGAGGCGCGCCGGTTCCTGATCGGGCTGCTGGTCGCCTTCGCGCCGGCTGTCGTGATCGGTTTCCTGGCCTATGACTTCATCAAGACGGTGCTGTTCGAGACGCCGCAGGTGGTGTGCATCGCCCTGATCGTCGGCGGCGTGATCCTGCTGCTGCTTGACCGGATGGACAAGACGCCCAAGTGGCTGGACGCCGAGGCCTATCCGATGCGCATCTATTTTCTGATCGGCCTGTTCCAGTGCCTGGCCATGATCCCCGGCGTGTCGCGGTCCGGCGCCACCATCGCGGGCGGACTGCTGCTGAAGACCGACAAGCGGTCGGCGGCTGAGTTCAGCTTCTTTCTGGCCTTGCCCACCATGGGGGCGGCGGTGGCCTATGACCTGCTGAAGAACCACAAGACGCTGGATTTCAGCGACATCGGCCTGATTGTCGTGGGCTTCGTCGTGGCCTTCATCTCGGCCCTGGCGGTGGTGCGGTTCCTGCTGGATTTCGTGTCCAAGCGCGGCTTCGGCATCTTCGCCTGGTGGCGGATCGTGGTCGGGGTCGTAGGGTTGGCGCTGTTGCAGGCGGGGTTCTGAGACCATGACCACGCTTCTGTATGGCCGGCCGCCGGTCGTCTTCGATCCGCCCGGCGATGCGATCCAGACCTCGCCTCTGATCCCGGACTCGGCGGCGCTGCAGGCGCAGGACCCTGGCTCGGCCGACAGCGTCACGATCTACGCCCCGCCCGGCGTGCTGGAGCGGCGCTATGTGCTGGCCCTGGCGTTGAAGGCGCTGAAGGTCGGCGGACGGCTGGACGTCATGGCGCCCAAGGACAAGGGCGGCTCGCGCCTGGGCAAGGAACTGAAGACGTTCGGCCTCGAGGTCGCCGAGACCGCCAAGGCGCACCATCGCCGCTGCATCGTCATTCGACCCGAAACGGTCGAGGGGCTGGGCGAGGCCATTGCGGCGGGCGGGCCGCAGATCGTGCCAGGACTGGAAGCCTGGTCGCAGCCCGGCGTGTTCGCCTGGGACCGGATCGATCCGGGTTCGGCGCTGCTGGCCGAACATCTGCCGGCGATGAAGGGCGAGGGGGTCGATCTGGGCTGCGGCTATGGCGCGCTGTCGATCGTGGTGCTGCGCTCACCCGCCGTGACCAAGCTGAAGATGGTCGATCTGGATCGCCGCGCCATCCAGGCCGCTCGCCGCAACATCGAGGACGACCGCGCCAAGGTCTGGTGGTCGGACGCCCGCACCCTGGAGGCCAAGGGCGACAAGGATTTCGTCGTCAGCAATCCGCCCT
Organism: Brevundimonas sp. SPF441; assembly: GCF_009661015.1. NCBI lineage: Bacteria > Pseudomonadati > Pseudomonadota > Alphaproteobacteria > Caulobacterales > Caulobacteraceae > Brevundimonas > Brevundimonas sp. SPF441. The sequence goes on from NZ_WJWX01000004.1 coordinate 145,234, forward strand.
TCCACGACGGTGGGGCCGAGGACCGGCGGTTGGGTCAGGCCTTTATCCGCAAGGCGGCCGAGTTGCTCAAAAAGGGCGGCGTCGCCTGGGTCGTCGCCAACCGGCACCTGCCCTATGAGGCCGAGCTGAACGCGGCGTTCAAACGGGTGCGGCTGGTCGCCGAGGCGGGCGGCTACAAGCTGTTCGAGGCGGTGAAGTGACCGCGCTCAAGCAGTCCGAAGGGCGGTAGCGCATGAAGAAAACCCCGACGTCGAGGGTCGATCGTCTGCTGGGCTCGATGGGCTATGGATCACGCGCCGAAATGGCGCGGATGGCCAAGGCGGGCGGCATCGTGCTGGACGGGGCGGACCTGACGGACGTGTCCAAACGCATTGCGGTGACGCCGGACCTGCCCACGCGAATGGAGATCGACGGCGAGCCGCTGGACCCCGTGCAGGGGCTGGTGATCCTGCTGAACAAGCCGCTGGGCATGACCTGCTCACACAAGGAAGAGGGGGCGCTGGTCTATGACATCCTGCCGGGACGGTGGCGGGCGCGCGATCCCGCCATCTCGACCATCGGACGGCTGGACAAGCAGACGACGGGCCTGCTGCTGCTGACCGACGACGGCGATCTGCTGCACCGGGTGATTTCGCCCAAACGCCATGTGGCCAAGGTTTACCGGGCGGGTCTGGCGCGGCCTCTGACGGGCACGGAAGGTGCGCTGTTCGCCTCGGGCGAACTGGTGCTGGAGGGCGAGGACAAGCCGTTGGCGCCGGCGGTGCTGGAGGTGGTGTCGCCGACCGAGGCCCTGCTGACGGTGACGGAGGGGCGCTATCATCAGGTGCGCCGGATGTTCGCGGCCGCCGGCAACCACGTCGAGACCCTGCATCGCGAACGGCTGGGCGGACTGGTCGTGCCCGCCGATCTGGCGCCCGGTCAGTGGCGGCTGGCGACGGCGGATGAGGTCGCCTCGATCTTCACGACGCCCGAGAGCCTGGGTTGAAGCTCTTGACGCCTGCGGGATCGGACGCGCAGGTCGAGGGATGACCACCAAGATCAAGATCTGCGGACTGACCACACTGGACACGCTGGGCGTCGCCCTGGAGGGCGGGGCGGACTTCGTGG
>NZ_WJWX01000050.1:0-4036 GCF_009661015.1 Brevundimonas sp. SPF441
GCCCCCGCCGCTGCAGCCGCGCGCTAGGATCGGACCGATGGGCTTTCAGAACATCTCGTCCTGGTCGATCAGGAACCCGATTCCCATCGTCCTGCTGTTCGTCGTCCTGACGATCGCGGGGACGATGAGCTATTTCAAGCTCAGGACGAACAACTTCCCCGACGTGGATCTGCCGGTCGTCGCCGTGACCGTTGTCCAGGCCGGCGCGGCCCCAACCGAGATGGAGACCCAGGTCACCCGCCTGGTCGAGGATGCGGTGGCGGGCCTGGGGTCGGTCAAGCACATCACCTCGGTCGTCAACGAGGGGGTGTCCACCACCTCCATCGAGTTCCAGCTGGGCGTGAACCTGGAGAAGGTCACCAACGACGTCCGCAACGCCGTCAGCGGCATCCGACAGAACCTGCCCGCCGACGTGCAGGAACCAATCGTCCAGCGCATCGAGTTCACCGCCATCCCCTTCGCCAACTATGTGGTGCGGGCGCCGGGCATGAGCCCCGAGGAGCTGAGCTGGTTCGTCGACAACACCGTGGCCAAACGCCTGCTGTCGGTGCGCGGCGTCAGCCAGATCAGCCGTGACGGCGGCGTCAGCCGTGAAATCCGCATCAAGCTGGACCCCGCGCGGCTTGCCGCCTCGGGCGTGACGGCCGCCCAGGTGTCGAACCAGCTGCGCGCCTCCAACATCAACCTGCCGGGCGGCCGCGGCGAGATCGCGGGCGAGGAACAGGCCATCCGCACCGTCGGTTCGGCCAAGTCGGTCGAACAGCTGCGCGAGACCCTGATCCCCATCGGCAGCCGCAGCGTGCGCCTGGGCGACCTGGGCCAGATCACCGACGAATGGTCCGAGCCGCGCGGCCGCGCCCGCTTCAACGGTCAGGAAGTCGTCGGCTTCGGCGTCTCGCGGGCCATCGGTTCGTCCGAAGTGGACGTCTATGACCGCGTCAAGGCCGAGATCGAGAAGCTGGACCAGGAGCGCGGCGACGTCGCTATCGAGGAGGTGGCCAACACCACCGAGGACGTCGTCAACAACTTCCACGCCTCGGTCGAGACCCTGGTGCTGGGCGCCCTGCTGGCGATCGCGGTCGTCTTCATCTTCCTGCGGGATTGGCGCGCGACCCTGATCGCGGCGGTGGCCATGCCGCTGTCGCTGATTCCGACCTTCTGGGTGATGGACCTGACGAACCAGTCGCTGAACGTGGTGACGCTGCTGGCCCTGTCGCTGACCATCGGCATCCTGGTCGACGACGCCATCGTGGAGATCGAGAACATCGTCCGCCACATCCGCGACGGCAAGGCCCCCTACCCCGCCGCCATCGAGGCGGCCGACGAAATCGGCCTGGCGGTCATGGCGACGACGGCGACCCTGATTGCGGTGTTCGCCCCCACCGGCTTCATGCCCGGCGTCGTGGGTCAGTTCTTCAAGAGCTTCGCCATCGCCACCTGCGTCAGCGTTCTGTTCTCGCTGCTCGTGGCGCGAACCCTGACGCCCCTGATGGGCGCCTATCTGCTGAAGCGCGACCAGGGCAAGGAGCATAAGGAGCCCTTCTGGATGGGGCCCTATCTGAAGGCCCTGAACTGGGCGCTGGGCGACGACTGGCGCAAGCGCCGCGCCGACCACCATCCGCGCGCCAGCTGGTTCCGCCGCAAGGTCGCGGACCGGATGTTCGATCACCGGCTGTGGGTGCTGGGGATGGGGATCCTGTTCTTCTTCCTGTCGATCTTCATGGCGACGAAGCTGCCGGGCGAGTTCATTCCGGTCGAAGACATCTCGCGCTCCACCGTGACGGTGCAGTTGCCGCCGGGCGCGACCCTGGCGGAGACGGATTCCGCCGTGCAGCGCATTAACCGCGAACTGATGAAACGGCCCGAGGTGGCGTCGGTCTATTCGTCCGTCGGTTCGGCGACGACCAGCTTCGGCCCCGGCGGCGGCGGTTCGGCCGGCGAGGTGCGCAGCGCGAACCTGACCGTCAATCTGGTTGGGCGCTGGGATCGCAAGCTGAACCAGCAGGAGTTCGAGCGCGACATGGGACCGGTGCTGCGCCAGATCCCCGGCGCGCGGATTCAGTTCGGCGCCTCGGGCGGCGGCGGCGGGTCCAGCCTTCTGACCATCGCCCTGGTCGGGGACGAAGCGAACGTGCTTGAGCCCGCGGCCGCCAAGGTCGAGCGCGAGATGCGCAGCATTCCCGGCCTGTCCAATGTGGTGTCCTCGGCCTCGCTCGTGCGGCCGGAAATCCTGGTCACGCCGCGCGCCGATGTCGCCGCCCTGCAAGGGGTGTCGACCCAGGACATCAGCCAGGTGGCGCGCGTCGCCACCCTGGGCGACGCCGATCAGCTTTTGCCCAAGTTCAACCTGGGCGACCGTCAGGTGCCGATCCGGGTCATGCTGACGGAACAGGCGCGCTCGGATCTGGGCGTGCTGGAGAACCTTCAGGTGCCGACGGCGTCGGGCGCGACGGTGCCCCTGTCGGCGGTGGCGGACATCACCTTCGGCGCAGGCCCTAACCAGATCAATCGTCTGGACCGACTGCGCGTGGCCAACATCACCGCCGAACTGACCGGCCTGACGTTGAGCCAGGGGACGCAGGCAGTGAACGCACTGCCCGCCATCAAGTCCCTGCCGCAGGGGGTCAGCCAGAAGCCGTCGGGCGACGCCGAAAGCTTCCAGGAACTGGGCATGGGCTTCGCCTTCGCCATCGTGACCGGCATTCTGCTGATGTATGTCGTGCTGGTCCTGCTGTTCAAAAGCTTCTTCCACCCGATCACCATCCTGGCGGCGCTTCCGGTGTCGTTCGGCGGCGCCTTCTTCCTGCTGCTGGTGACGGGCAAGTCGCTGTCCATGCCGGCATTGATCGGCATCATCATGCTGACCGGGATCGCGGCGAAGAACTCCATCCTGCTGGTCGACTACGCCATCATGGCGATGGAGAAGGGGATGGGCCGACACGACGCCCTGATGGACGCCGCCCACAAGCGGGCGCGGCCGATCATCATGACAACCATGGCGATGGGGCTGGGGATGCTGCCGATCGCGGCGGCGTTCGGCGAAGGCACCGCCTTCCGCTCGCCCATGGCCATCGCGGTCATCGGGGGGCTGATTACCTCGACCGCCCTGTCGCTGCTGTTCGTGCCGGTGGTGTTCAGCCTGATCGACGGGGTCAAGCGCCGCCTGGAAGGCCGACTGAACAAGATGTTCCACGGCCAGCACGGGCACGAGGAGCCGGCGGCGGAGGAGGATCGTCGGGCCTGATCCCCCCACGATGAGCGACCGACAAAGGCCCGGCGGACCGATCCGACCGGGCCCTTTTTTCGACAGCGTAGAACTGGGCACGTTCAAACGGGCAGCTTCTCGTTGACGTCCGGGAAATCGCGTCCGGCTGTAGCGACCCTTATGTGCCATTTCGGCACCCGCGAAGCTTCGAACAGCACAGACCGGTGTTGCGCGAATGCCGTTCGCGTCCTACAGCCGAATGGTTAATCGACGTTAGCCAAGTCATTGATTCGTCCCGGTCTGGGACGGCACGCATCTTGGATAGCGAAGGTTGGCAGGGCGGGTGAAAGACCCGGTCTGGTCAATGCTGGGGGGAGCTTGGAGGCCAAGCGACCGCTGAACACACAACGGCGAAAATCATTCGCTTGGAGAGAATACGCATGAAACTCGCTTCCCTTATGGCTGGCGCTGCGGCGCTGGCGCTCGTCGCCGCTCCGGCGATGGCCGGAACTGTCAATCAAGGCGCTGCTGTCGGCGGCTTCTCGAAGGGCATGTACGGCGCGTACACGTCGGCCAACGGCACGACCGACATGAACTTCATCGACTTCGTCAAGACCAATGGCCTCGGCGGTCAAGACAGCGGCATCTCGGTCTTTACCGCGACCGGCAGCTCGGCTGCCAACAACGGCACGGCGTCGAACAATGACGGCGCGACCTTCACCCTGAAGGGCGCTGTGTCGACGGACTGCGCCTATTACACCGGCAACGCCTCGACCACGATCGACTTCGGCACCATCGGCATCTACGCCTCGGACGACACCGGCCCGGCCA
>NZ_WJWX01000051.1:0-2587 GCF_009661015.1 Brevundimonas sp. SPF441
GCGGGTGATGGCGGTGCTCGGAACGAAGCCGCTGATGGAGGCGATCAGGGCCTGAGACGATGGCGCTCTGCGCCTCGTCGCCACACCCGCCCCGCCGTAGCTCAGCACGTTTTTACACGGCCTCGACCCATTGCAGAACTTCTGTCTTGGCAGTCTATGGACCCGCTTCGCGCCATCCGCGGCGCAGACCGGCCTTGGGAGTAAAGCAATGCCCCAGGCTAGGTGTCTGAGTTCCAAGGATGCGACGCTTGGTGGCGAGCGCGATGCGTGGCGGCGCTGCCGCCTAGGGAATGTGAGCCGGGTAACCAGCGCGATTCTCGTTCTGCTAGTGTCTTCGGGATGCGAGGCCGAGACGTCAGTGCGGTCGGACTCAAGCACCTCGTTACTCACGGGCCGCGAAATCCATCAACTGCAGAACTTCACGGCCATGGAAGCCGCTGGGAAAGTTCAAGTCGGGAATCGTCGGTACTCGATTCCGCGTGTGCCCTATATCGAATTGGCCGAGTTCGGCCATGGGACGCCCACTGCGTATAAGAGCGCGGCGGTTATGCTGAGAACCGTGACAATGGCCGTCCAACAGCCGGGGGATTTGTACCCGCCGCGAAACCGAGTGCTTGCCACGGTCGACTTCAATCGTCCGCGTGGGCCGGCCGCGCTTCCGGCTCCAGGTCCAACTTCGGTCCCGGTTCCGGACGGATGGGTTCGGTCGGAACGTGGCCTGCCCGAACTTCCCGATGTCGATCTATGGTTGGATACGCAGCAATGCGTCGACGACCTGCCACCGCCGCTGTCGCCTGACAAATCCAGCTTACGGATCCAAGCGATGTGGACTGTCGATGACGTGCCTCTGCTGTTGATCTGTGACACCCCACTGGCGCCGAACCCCAGTGGCCAGTTCACCCTGAGATGTAACGGGGGGTCTGAACCAACGCACTTGGGAGTGGTCATTGGGTTTAAAGGTTTGGTGTCGTTGGAGCGCGGCTGCCGAGCAGCGCTCGAAGAGCTTGCGCCTTCCTTTGCATACCTGCCGTTGATCGTGGCGGACTGGCTCGAGAGGTAGGCTGACGCCATTAGACGGAAGCCCCCAAGAAGTGTCCGCAAACCGCCCACAGCGGACATTAGGATTGGAAGCTGGAAAGGGAGGCCCTATTCGTTGTGTCTGTCTGCCAGGTCTGAACGCGTAAACAACCGGGGGACAAGACCAGCACATGATCGTCATTGCAGTCTCGACCATGGCAATCATTTGGGGCTCTAGCTGCGGATCAGTTGTCCCGGCCACTGAACCGTTGGCTGCTCCTCACAATGAGAGCGTCCAAGAGATGATGACGCGTGTCTCTTCCATGCCCTGCGTCATCCGTGAGGACGAAGTCGATTGGACCCTTTTCAACGACGACTCCACGTTGAGCTACTGGGCGTTCGTTCGAAATGAACATCCGGCCTATCCCTCAGCAGTCGTGACTACGTTCGTTCGCGGGCGCGGAGCCTATTTGGACACGATCGTGCGCGTTCAATGTGAAGCTAAGCGCAGCGTGTGTGATCAGCTCCAGTCTGACGTAGGTGAGATGAGTGCTTCCGTCCTTCATCCGTAACAGGCCAGGGAATGTCACTTTCCCACCCATAAGCGACGTTCAAATGATCTGCTCGGCGCTAGGCCAACAACCTTGTCTGGTGGGAAATCAACTCCGGACGAACGCCGGTTTCCTGCGCGAGCAAATCTCGAAGTATCCGCCAGATTGTCGTGGGCCGGGCGTCGGCCCCTTTGGCGGCGAAAACGCCAAAGTTGGATAGCGCAATTTCGGTCGAAAGATCGCCAACGGACCTCGTTCCGAATGATGCGATGCCAGACCGCACGACAACCCAACCCGCAACAATTCCCATAGCCGAAAGAACAATCATGATCGGAGAATGAGAGGCTAGAAGGCCAGCAATGCCGAGCATCAGCAGAGCGATCCCCGAAAAAGTCTTCCATCCCAAGGTCAAAGGAATAGGCACCGTTTGCGTCTCTTCGGCCAACGCCTTCAGCACGGCAGCCTGACGCATCCGCGTTATATCCCGGAGCTTTGTCGACGGGCGGATAGCACCGGCGCTTTCCCTGCTGAGTAGAAATCGCCGCACGTCATAAAACGCCATCGAAGTCGAGCACTTGCCTTGTATCGCGGTCGTCGCGAGCTTGCTTAGAACGGCTTCGTAAAAGTCGCCTACGGTCTGCAAGGAAGAAGTGTCCTCGTCCTTAAAAGAAATACCGAACGACCGTTCAACCGCGACCAGCACTTCGAGGTCATCTCCATCGCCAGCTAAGCCGAGCGTCGTCAATGGGGCAGTGGCCTCGATCATAGACCGAACGTTACTCGAACCGGCTCCATCGGCAAGTTCCGCTTTCCACCCCTAGCTGACGCCGACCGCGATCGCTTTTAGGCCAGAGAGTGGACGTCCGCTCTCAGCGCTTCAGGCTGGGACCGCAATCGACCGAGGCTGTGTGAAAACGCCTCCAGCTCGAGCGAATTAGGGTAGCCTCCTGAGGTCTTCAGGAGGTGGGTATGAGCCGCTTCGTTCAGGGTGCAGACCGCCGGCAGCAGACGCTGCTTCC
>NZ_WJWX01000052.1:0-2512 GCF_009661015.1 Brevundimonas sp. SPF441
GGCCCTCAAATTGACCCTCGCAAGCCAGCTCCAGCCAGCTCTCGTAGTGCTCGGCCACGGTTTGGTAGAGCAGAGTGCGTTCGGGGTGGCGGGGGTTGTAGCGCTTGGGTTTGGCGGTGGCTGGCATGAATACTGCGCAAATACACAGTATTTTGCAGACTTCTCCTCAGCCGTGTGAACGCTGGTCAGGAACCGCCTCTATTCGCCGGTGAGGTGGCGGTTTTGATGCGCGGCGGGTTCAGCTGAGCAGCGCCTGCTGGTCTGGCCTGGCTTTGATCGGGGTGTACTCTCGGCGGTTATTCGCACCGGTTACTCGCGCGACGGCTGACCGACCAGTCCCATGTACTGGTCGGCAAACGAGAAGCGCGCGCCGACGCGGTTGCCGTAGTAGAGGTCGTGGTGCCAGAGCGTGAGCGTGGTGCCGCCGTCGTACTCCGCCTGCTGCGGCTCCCACGGTTGGCCGCAGAAATTCAGTGCGCTGAAGCGCATCGGGGCCAGCGCCGGCTGGCCGGCCATGAAGGTGGCTTCGTAGGCGCGGGTCGCTAATGCACCATGGACTTCAGGCGTGAAGCTTTCGCGGCCCCCACTAAGCTGAACCCGTATCGCCCGACGTTGCGCCAAGAATGTTGATTGTCTCGCCCCGTTTGTCCAGCACGTACTCAAACAGATTGCCAAGAAGTTGCATGGCCATATCCTTGAAGGCCAGGGTCGGCCCATTGGTAACGCGCCACCGACTGCAGCGCCGCCGGATACTCGGGCAACATCAGTGGCGCGACGAACACCAGCCCCCACAGGGCCCCGGCAGCCAGCGCCCACGCGACGCCGCCGCCGATCCCGCCCGCCGTTGCTGCCCCACCGTCTGCACTGCCCGCTGCGGCCATCGCCACTCCCTTGCCTGCACGAAAAACCGCGCAGTGTACGCCGGCCAGCCCACCGGCGGCAGCGCGCTGCGTCGGGGCGGTGACAGCGCGGCCCGCGCACCGGGCAGGCGCGCGGTCGGGTGGCGCGCCTGCCCAGCCGGTCAGGCGAGGCGCGCGGCCGACGTCGGCGCGGCGGCGGCGTCGCCCGCGCGCCAGCGCCGCAGCAGGTCGTCCCACAGCGGGCGGGCTGCCCGCAGGTTGCGTTCCTTGACGTGGCCAAAGCCCTTGACCCGCGCCGGCCAGCGGGCGATCTCCAGCGCCAGCGGCAACCGGTCTGCCCGCAGGTCGCGCAACACCTCCTCGACCGCGGCCTCGTACTCGCGGATCAAGGCCCGCTCGGTGCGCCGCTCCTCCGTGTGGCCGAAGGGGTCGAAGGCGGTGCCGCGCAGCCCCTTGAGCCGGGCCAACACACGGAACGCCCCCATCACCCAGGGGCCGTATTCGCGCTTGACGAGTTCGCCCTTGTCGTTGCGCCGGGCCAGCAGCGGCGGCGCCAGATGAAAGCGCAGCGTGAAGTCGCCGTCGAACTGCTCGCGCAGACGCTGCAGGAAAGCGCCGTCGGTGTACAGGCGCGCCACCTCGGCAGGCCGTTGCCAGCGAACCCGCGCCGCCCGGGTGGCGCCGCCGGGCGGCGCGCACAGGCAAAATCGACGTGTTTATGGATTGACGCCGTGCGGCGCGGGCGTGACCCGCGCCGCATCGGCAGGTGGCCCTCAGCCCATCAGGCCTTCGGCCTTCATCGTCTCGATCACCGCCGGGCGGCTCATCACGCGGCCGGCGTAAGCGCCGATGTTCGGCCAGGCCGACAGGTCGAGCTTGGCGTACTGGCACCAGCCGAGCATGGTGGCGAGGTAGCAGTCGGCCACCGTGAAGGTGTCACCGAGCAGATACTGCTTGCCGGCCAGCTGCTGGTCGAGGTAGCCAAGGCGCTTGCCGATCATCTCGATGGCTGCTTTCTTGGCGTCGTCGCCGGCCGCCGGGTTGAACAGCGGACCGAAGTTCTTGTGCAGCTCGGTGGAGATGAAATTCAGCATCTCCATCAGGCGGTAGCGCTCGAGCGTGCCGGCGGCCGGGGCCAGTCCGCTGCCCGGCTTCTGGTCGGCGATGTATTGCAGCACCACGCCGACCTCGGTCAGCACCTGGCCGTTGTCGAGCTGCAGCGCCGGCACGTAGCCTTTGGGATTGATGGCGGTGAAGTCGGCGCCCGATTCGGTTTTCTTGGTCATCAGGTCGACCTTTTCCAGGTCGAATTTCAGGCCGGCTTCGCGCAGGGCGATGTGCGGGGCCATGGAACAGGCGCCGGGGGTGTAATACAGCTTCATGGAACGCTCCTTGCTCTTGAATGTGCCAACGAGGAAAACACCGAAAAAACCCATCCCTGGGATTTTTCGGCCCGCCGCAGCGCGGGTCGGGGGGATAGGAAATCCAACCGCATGAGCACAAGTATAGCACACGTTTGGGGCGTCAAGTATAGCACACGTTTGGGGCGTCTCAGGCATGCACACAGGGGACTGCTGGGTTGATTTCTCAAAGCCAGTTGCCCGAGATTTTTCGGTATGACCCGTTTTTGGCGGTGACAGGCGCAGCGCTGC
>NZ_WJWX01000053.1:0-1581 GCF_009661015.1 Brevundimonas sp. SPF441
GTCGAGGCCGTGTAAAAACGTGCTGAGCTACGGCGGGGCGGGTGTGGCGACGAGGCGCAGAGCGCCATCGTCTCAGGCCCTGATCGCCTCCATCAGCGGCTTCGTTCCGAGCACCGCCATCACCCGCTTCATATTGTAGGCCAGGATGTGGAGGCTGATCTCGGTCTTCACGTTGGGCAGGCGCTTCATCAGGAAGTGGGAGTGGCCCATCCAGGCCTTGATGGTGCCGAAGGGGTGTTCGACCAGGCTTCGCCGTTCGCGCATGGCTCTGGGCCTCAGGTCCATTCGGGTTTGAAGGGCATCGATCACCGCCTCATGCTCCCAGCGCGTGACCTTTCGCTCGACCGCAGGCGTGCACTGGGCCTTGATGCTACAGCCTGTGCAACTGGCCCGATCCCAGTATCGATGCAGCGTCATGCCTCTTTCGACGACGGTCATGTGGTACGGAAGCAGGGAGCCGGCCGGGCAACGGTAGACGTCTTGATCTGGCAGATAGACGAAGTCCTGCTTGCCGAAGCGTCCATTCGCCTTTGCGCCTGATGTCAGCGTCTTTGGCACGAAGGGCGTCGCGCCCAGGGCCTCACAGGCCAGGATTTCTTCGCCGGAGAAGTAGCCCCGGTCCGCCAGCACATCGAGCCTCTCCACGCCCATGGCCTCCTTGGCCTGACCCGCCATGTTCGCCAGCTGTTGCTTGTCCGAGCCGGTCATCACCACCTCGTGGGCGACGATCAGGTGATGCTCGCCCTCGACGGCGGATTGGACGTTGTAGCCGACGATGCCGCTCCCCCGGCCTGACGTCGCCATGGCGCGGGCGTCGGGATCGGTCAGGGACACCTGGCCGTCCGGCGACGCCTCGACCTCAGCCTCCATCGCCCTCAGCATCGCCATCTGGGCGCGGAGCCGATTGATCTTCTCGACCAGCCTCACCGACCGTGCCGCCACGCCATCCCCCTCGTGCCGATCGGCCGTATCGAGGTCCTCGAGGTAGCTGGCGATGTGCTCGGCAACCTGCTCGATCCGCCGCTTCACCTTGTAGGCGGTGAAGTTCTTGTCGCGGGTGTTCACCGCCTTGAACTTGGAGCCGTCGATGGCGACCAAGGCCGCGCCGAACAGGCCAAGCTGGCGGCACAGAACCACGAACTGCGCGCACGCCGCCTGGATCGCAGGGCCATTCTCGCGGCGGAAGTCGGCAATGGTCTTGTGATCCGGCGCCAGCCGCCCCGTCAGCCACATCAGCTCGACGTTGCGCTGCGCCTCGCGCTCCAGTCTCCGGCTCGACTGCACCTTGTTCAGGTAGCCGTAGACGTAGAGCTTCAACAGCATTGACGGGTGATAGGCCGGACGGCCCGTCGCCGCCGGCGTCATGCCCTCGAAGCCCAGCCCCTTCAGATCCAGCTCGTCGACGAAGACATCGACCACCCGGACTGGATTATCCTCGGCCACATAGTCGTCGAGGCACTCGGGAAGCAGCGTCTGCTGCCGGCGGTCTGCACCCTGAACGAAGCGGCTCATACCCACCTCCTGAAGACCTCAGGAGGCTACCCTAATTCGCTCGAGCTGGAGGCGTTTTCACACAGCCTC
>NZ_WJWX01000054.1:0-1321 GCF_009661015.1 Brevundimonas sp. SPF441
GGCGGCTGTTGATCGCTCGCAAGCTGTGATCCAGTTCGACCTCGACGGAACCGTCCGGGACGCCAACCGAAACTTCCTCTCGGTCATCGGCTATGAACTCGGCGAGATCTTCGGACGCCATCACCGGATGTTTGTCGATCCAGCAGAGGCGCAGACGCCTGCCTATGTCGAGTTCTGGCGTCGATTGAACGCCGGCGAGTTCGTCGCCGACAAGTTCGTCCGCTATGGCAAGGGCGGCAAGCGCGTCGTGATTGAAGCGAGCTACAATCCCATCCTTGATAAGGAAGGCCGCCCCTACAAGGTCGTCAAGTTCGCCATGGACGTGACCGCCGTTGAGGAAGAACGCGAACGTCGCGCTGAAGTCGAGCGGGAGGCCGCCCAGGTCCAGGCCGCCGTCGTCGCGGGCACGGCCAAGGGCCTTTCGGCGATGGCCGCAGGCGACCTCTCTTATCGTATCCAAGACAACTTCCCCGGCGACTACGCCGTGTTGCGCGAAAACTTCAATCAGGCGATGGCGGCGCTGGACGAGGCCGTTGGCGTGATCGGCGTCAACGCCGGGTCGATGCAGTCCGGCGCGCATGAGATCAGCAGCGCCGCCGAAGACCTGTCGCGTCGCACCGAACAACAGGCCGCCAGCCTGGAGGAAACCGCCGCCGCGCTGGATCAGATCACCGCCACGGTCCGCAAGACCGCCGAGAACGCCCAAGCGGCCGACACTGTCGTCACCCAGGGGCGCAGCCAGGCCGAGACCGGCGGCGCGGTCGTCCAGAAGGCTGTCGCTGCCATGGGCGAGATCGAACGCTCATCCAACGAGATCAGCCAGATCATCGGCGTGATCGACGAGATCGCCTTCCAGACCAATCTCCTGGCCCTGAACGCCGGGGTCGAGGCCGCCCGTGCGGGCGAGGCCGGTCGTGGCTTCGCCGTCGTCGCGTCCGAAGTGCGCGCCCTGGCCCAGCGTTCGGCGGAATCGGCCAAGGAGATCAAGACGCTGATCTCGGCCAGTTCCAACCAGGTGAAGGACGGGGTGGTTCTGGTGCGTCAGTCGGGCGAGGCCCTGACCGGCATTGCGGAGCGGATCGAAGAGATCACGACCCTGATGAGCGAAATCCGCGCCTCGACTCAGGAGCAGGCGGTGGGTCTGGCCGAGGTCAACACCGCCGTGAACCAGATGGATCAGGTCACTCAACAGAACGCGGCCATGGTCGAGCAGTCGACCGCCGCCAGCCTGAGCCTGAGCCGCGAAGCCGCCGAACTGGCCGAACTGGTCGGCCGCTTCGAGACCAGCCAGGTCGCGGCGGCCCCGTCGCCGATCCACAAG
>NZ_WJWX01000055.1:0-1217 GCF_009661015.1 Brevundimonas sp. SPF441
AACTGGCTTTGAGAAATCAACCCAGCAGTCCCCTGTGTGCATGCCTGAGACGCCCCAAACGTGTGCTATACTTGACGCCCCAAACGTGTGCTATACTTGTGCTCATGCGGTTGGATTTCCTATCCCCGGCACGGCGCGCGGAGGACGGCGAGGCGCTGGCAGAGTAGCGCGGCGCTGCGCCCACGAAGGCGGGCGCGGGTTCCTACAATGGCCCGACCCCCACGATCCCCCCCATCGATTCCCCAGGAGCCCCCATGCTCGTCGAACGCATCTGGACCGGTAATTCGTACCGCAACTTCAACTACCTGATCGCCTGCCCCGAGACCGGCGAAGCGCTGGCGATCGATCCGCTGGACCATGAAAAAACCCTGAACACGGCCAGGGTCAAGGGCTGGCAGATCACGCAGATCCTCAACACGCACGAGCACCACGACCACACCGGCGGCAACGCGGCCGTGGTGGCGGCCACCGGCGCCAAGGTGATCGCGCACCACAAGGCCGCGGGCAAGATCGAAGGCATGGACCGCGGCGTGAAGGCCGGGGACGTGATCAAGGTCGGCCGGCACATCGAACTGGAATGCCTGGACACGCCCGGCCACACGATGTGCCACATCTGCCTGCGCTCGCACACCGACGAGCCGGCGCTGTTCTCCGGCGACACGCTGTTCAACGCGGGCGCGGGCAACGTGCACTACGGCGGCAGCGTGGACGAGCTCTACACCACCTTCGTGCAGCAGCTCGCGAAGCTGCCGGAGAACACCCGCGTCTACCCGGGGCACGACTACATCGAGAACAACCTGCGCTTCACGCTCGCGCGCGAGCCCGGCAACGCGGCCGCGCAGGCATTGCTGCCGCGGGTGACCGGGCATGACCCGGCCACTTCGGTGGTCACCACGCTGGCCGAGGAGAAGCGCTTCAACACCTTCTTCCGCCTGGCCAGCCCCGAGGTGATCGCCAAGCTGCGCGAGAGCTTTCCCGAGCTGCCGGAACAGCCCGACGCGAAGACCGTGTTCACCAAGCTGCGCGAGCTGCGCAACCAGTGGTGAGCAGCGGCCGGCGCCGGCCCCTTACTTCAGCGTGAACCGCACGGTGTGCACTTCCATGTCTGCGCAGTCGATGGCGTGTTTGAGGAAGTGGCGGGCGAGGAGGGCGATGCTGCTGATGCAGCTTCTCAAAGCTCACCATCGCGCATCATCTTCCACCCCGCCACCGGCGTG
>NZ_WJWX01000056.1:0-1184 GCF_009661015.1 Brevundimonas sp. SPF441
CAAGTATAGCACACGTTTGGGGCGTCTCAGGCATGCACACAGGGGACTGCTGGGTTGATTTCTCAAAGCCAGTTGCCCGAGATTTTTCGGTATGACCCGTTTTTGGCGGTGACAGGCGCAGCGCTGCCTCGCAACGTTGGCAAAACCACTGTTAACCGCTGTTGCCACCCTACCAACTGACGCGCTGATCGACCTCGAAGTCCGGGGCCGGTTGGGTCGCTTCATCCCAGTCTGGGGCTGGCTCCACGCCCTCTGCGGCTTGCGCGTCGCACTCGTCCCACAGTGGCGGCCCGCGTGCCGGGGTGATGTGCGGCGGCTCCGTCTCCACCCCGATGTGCTCCAGTATTTGGCGGATATCGGCACTGTGTGTGATGAAGGCGATGATGTGCATTTGCCCGCCGCAGATGGGGCACAGCAGCGGGAACACCTCGTAGATACGGGCCATCAGCACCGCCCACAAATAGTGCGCCGGGCGCTTGGGTGGCACCGGCTGGGCGGGCTCGGTCTGGGTTGGCAGTGGGCTTCTTACCCCAAGTGCGCCCTCGCCTGCAGCCGTGCTGGCTGGCTCGGCTTGCACCTGCGCCGGTTTCACCGCTGCATCACGCGCCAGCGCCGTGACGGCAGGCCTCAAGGGTGAGTTCGGTGCCAGCACGCCAAAGTAGCGGTGGCGGTGCGTGCGCGGCGGGGGCACCAGCTTGGCGATACGTTCAATCAGCTCCAGCGGGGTGAGGGTGATCTCATCGGCCTTTACGCCGCGCTTGTTGTGAGGCAGGCTGCCGGGCTCGCTGTGCTGCTTGGCGCAGCGGTAGACCAGCTCGCTGCCCGCTTTGCGCAGCCGCTCCATGGCAAACGGCGGGCGGGCGCAGTAGCGCAGCAGCCGCTCCAGCCCGGCGCGGTCGTGCGCCGCTATGCACACGCTGGTGTCCACCGAAAACCCGCTGTGCTTGTAGCCCAGCATCTCTTGGGCCTCGAAACTCTCCAGCAGGCCCCGTCCGACAAAGGCGCGCAGGATGCGTTTGCGTAAGCTGGCCTGCACCTGACCCACGGCATCCGCAGTCACGCCGGTGGCGGGGTGGAAGATGATGCGCGATGGTGAGCTTTGAGAAGCTGCATCAGCAGCATCGCCCTCCTCGCCCGCCACTTCCTCAAACACGCCATCGACTGCGCAGACATGGAAGTGCACA
>NZ_WJWX01000057.1:0-670 GCF_009661015.1 Brevundimonas sp. SPF441
CAACCTGGCCGCCAACGCCAACTCCACCAGCGCCAGCCACGGCGCCTGGAAGTCGGCCATGGCCCTGAACGTGAACATCCCCGTTCCGTCCAAGTCGCTGCTCGCCGGCGCCTATGAAGGCCAGCTGTCCGTCAACATCCAAGCCTTCTGATCTCCAGAACGACTTGAAAATAGAGGGCGTCGACACCGCGTCGGCGCCCACTTCTCGTTAAAGGGAGAACTACTGTGAAGCTTCAAGCTCTTCTCGCCGGCGTCGCCGCTCTGGCGCTGACCGCCGCCCCGGCTCTGGCCGGCAACCCGATCTATCAAGGCTCTGCCAGCGGCCCGTATGACGCCAACGGCAATGCGCAAAGCACCATCGGCACCTACACCGGCACGGCTCAGCTGAACCTGGCCCAAAACTACGTCAACGGCCCGAACAACCAGGGCGACGTTTCGCTGCTGCTGATCACGGGCGGCGCCGCCAACAACAACGGCACGGCGTCGAACAACGACGGCGCGACCTTCACCCTGAAGGGCGCTGTGTCGACGGACTGCGCCTACTACACCGGCAACGCCTCGACCACGATCGACTTCGGCACCATCGGCATCTACGCCTCGGACGACACCGGCCCGGCCAACGCCTTTGACATGACCGCTCCGGCCAACGTCACCATCGACACCAACCTGG
>NZ_WJWX01000058.1:0-517 GCF_009661015.1 Brevundimonas sp. SPF441
G
The DNA here is from genome assembly GCF_009661015.1 of Brevundimonas sp. SPF441. NCBI lineage: Bacteria > Pseudomonadati > Pseudomonadota > Alphaproteobacteria > Caulobacterales > Caulobacteraceae > Brevundimonas > Brevundimonas sp. SPF441. Next base: position 2 of record NZ_WJWX01000058.1, read on the forward strand.
CCCGAGCCGGGGTTGCCGTTGCCGGGGTTACCATTGCCCGGGTCGCCCGACCCCGGGTTACCATTGCCCGGATTGCCCGAGCCGGGGTTGCCGTTGCCAGGGTTGCCGTTGCCGGGGTTACCCGAGCCGGGGTTACCATTGCCCGGATTGCCCGAGCCGGGGTTGCCGTTGCCAGGGTTGCCGTTGCCTGGGTTGCCGTTGCCCGGATTGCCGTTGCCGGGGTTGCCGTTGCCAGGGTTGCCGGCGCCGGGGTTGCCCGAGCCGGGGTTGCCGGCGCCGGGGTTGCCCGAGCCGGGGTTGCCGTTGCCGGGGTTGCCGTTGCCGGGGTTACCCGAGCCGGGGTTACCGTTGCCGGGGTTACCGTTGCCCGGATTGCCGTTGCCAGGGTTGCCCGAGCCGGGGTTGCCGTTGCCGGGGTTACCATTGCCCGGGTCGCCCGACCCCGGGTTACCATTGCCCGGATTGCCCGAGCCGGGGTTGCCGTTGCCAGGGTTGCCGTTGCCGGGGTTACCCGAG
>NZ_WJWX01000059.1:0-336 GCF_009661015.1 Brevundimonas sp. SPF441
CGGAAGAGAAGGCGCGCGGCATCACGATCAACACCGCGCACGTGGAATATGAGACGGCCAACCGTCACTACGCCCACGTCGACTGCCCCGGCCACGCCGACTATGTGAAGAACATGATCACCGGCGCGGCGCAGATGGACGGCGCGATCCTGGTGGTGTCGGCTGCTGACGGCCCGATGCCGCAGACCCGCGAGCACATCCTGCTGGCCCGTCAGGTCGGCGTGCCGGCCCTGGTGGTCTTCATGAACAAGGTCGACCTGGTCGACGACGAAGAGCTGCTCGAGCTGGTCGAGATGGAAGTGCGCGAGCTGCTGAGCTCGTACCAGTTCCCCGGCG